>JAGVII010000728.1 GCA_020056155.1 Afipia sp. | reverse complement strand
GCTGGCCAGCGCCTCGGTGTTGCGCGGCCGGACCACGGTGTCGCTGGCGCCGGTGGCCAGGAAGACCGGCGGCGCGCCACGCCGGACCTCGTCGCGTTTCACAAGATCAATGCGAAGCGGCTTCGTCTTCAAGCACGCCGGAACATGTGGCGCATTCTGTCCATGTGGCTAGCCAGAATTCTCAGGCGGCGCTGACGCGCGGAGTTACTTCGCCTTGCCGCGCTTCAGGTGCTCGTCCAGCCGCGGCATGATTTCCACGAAGTTGCACGGCCTGGTGCGGTAATCGAGCTGCTGCGCGAGAATGCCGTCCCATCCATCCCTGCACGCGCCCGGCGAGCCTGGCAGGCAGAAGATGAATGTCGCGCCGGCGACACCGGCGGTGGCGCGGCTTTGAATGGTCGAGGTGCCGATCTTGTCGTAGGAGATGCGGTGGAAGACTTCCGAGAAGCCGTCCATGCGCTTTTCGAAGATCGGCTCCAACGCTTCCGGCGTGACGTCGCGGCCGGTGAAGCCGGTGCCGCCGGTGGTGATAACCACATCGACGCCGGGATCGGCGATCCACATCCGCAGCTTGGTGCGGATCGCATCGGTGTCGTCGGTGACGATGTCGCGCGCAGCAAGGCGATGCCCCGCAGCCGTGAGGCGATCCGCCAGCGTGGTACCGGATTTGTCGTCGGCAAGCGAGCGCGTATCGGACACGGTCAGCACCGCGATATTGAGCGGAATGAAGGGCGCAGATTGATCGCTCGAAGACATCAGCAACAACCTTGCCTAGATTGACCCCGGAAAACCCTTGACCGAGAGCACCACCGCATCGGCTCCCGCCTTGCGGTCAATGGAAATCTCGCGGTACTCAGGCGACTCCTGAAATTCCCGCGCCGCCTCCGCATCAGGAAAGGACATGATCACAACCTTGTCCCGCGCCCATTCGCCTTCGAGCACATCTGGCCGCTCGTCGGCCACCAGCAACTTGCCCCTGAACTTCCGGAACACATCCGCGAACCGCGCCTGATAGCGGTCGTAGAGTTCGCGCCGGGTGAACTTGAGCTGCGCAATCAAATAAACGGTCATGTGCGACACCGCTCTAGAGCTGAACGCCGGGCGCGAACGTATTGCAGGACTGCACCGTGCCCTGCTGGAAGCCGGTCATGAACCAGCGCTTGCGCTGCGCTGCCGAACCGTGGGTGAACGAGTCGGGCACCACGCGGCCCTGCGACTTTCGCTGCAAGGTATCATCGCCGATCGCCGCCGCCGTCTGCAACGCCGCATCGATGTCGCCCGGTTCGAGGAAGCCCGGACGCTTCTTCTCTTCGCGGTTGACCCAGACGCCGGACAGGCAATCGGCCTGCAGTTCGACGCGCACCTGAATATTGTTCGCCTCTGCCTTGCTGCTCGCCTGCTCCTGCATCTGCCTCGCCTTGGAGAGAATGCCGAGCTGGTTCTGGATGTGATGGCCGACTTCATGCGCGATGATATAGGCCGCCGTGAACTTGCACGCGCTGCCGGAACAGCCGCGGAAACGGGTCTCGACCTCGCGGAAGAACCCCGTATCGAGGAAAATCTGCCGGTCGGGCGGACAATAGAACGGACCCATGGCCGACTGCGCCATGCCGCAGCGTCCGCCGTTGGTGGCGTTGCGGAACAGCACGATGCGCGGGCCGCGATAGGTTTGTCCGCTGGCCTGAAAAATCTCGCTCCATCGGTCGTCGAGTTCGCCGAGCACACCGGCGATCATGCTGCCCATTTCGTCCGTGGGCGCGCCGGCCTTCGGCGGGGTGCCGGTTCGGCGGTCGGTCTGATAGGTCGGCGCTTGCTGGCCGCCGGTCAGGATCTCGGCGCCGCCGATCAGGATGCGCGGATCGATGCCGACCGCCCAGCCGATCAGGCCGAGCACGATCACCGTGCCGATGCCGAGCCCGCTGCCGCCGCCGCCCATCGGAAATCCGAAACCGCCGCCCATGCCGCCACCGCCGCTGTCGTCGCGGCGATCGTCGATGTTATCGCTGCGGCGGAAATCATCGTAACGCATCGGAAATCTCCTCAACCGGCGGGCACGTCATCGCGACACGTAACGGAGCCGCAAAGTATCTGTTAACGATTCATACCGCGCCCGGCAAAAATTGCCTAGTTCGGATTCAGGACACTGGTGCGGCATTTCCATGTGTTTCCACTCCACGACATGAATGCGGGCTGAATTTCGCGATGAAGAGCGAACGCCAGCTCTTCCGGCGACTGGCTGTCGCTCAACGCGCTGTGCGCATTTGCGATCCGCGATGCAACCCGGATTTTCGATTCAATTTCGGAATCGTCACAAACCTGTTTTCGATTAAGCCGATTTTTACCTTGGCCATTCATGGTGATGACAGTCGGATTTGTTAGTCCCGCGTCGCCGGCTGCGTCGCCTGAGTCAGGTTTTGAGTCATGGTAGTGTCGCGTCGCGGGGCGTCTGCAAAGGCGCCCCGCACTCAATTTGAAAATGCTCCGAGTTCGCATATCGTCGTTGGCGATTGCGTCGCGGAGATGTCGAAGATGCAAGCCGGATCGGTCGATCTGGTCTTCGCCGATCCTCCATACAATCTGCAACTGAAGGGCGACCTCAAGCGCCCCGACGAATCCCACGTCGATGCAGTGAACGACGAATGGGACAAGTTCTCATCCTTCGCCGCCTATGACGATTTCACGCGCGCATGGCTGCTTGCCGCCCGCCGCGCCATGAAGCCGTCGGCCACGATCTGGGTGATCGGCTCCTATCACAATATTTTCCGCGTCGGCGCGATCATGCAGGATCTGGGATTCTGGATTCTCAACGACATCGTATGGCGCAAGACCAACCCGATGCCCAATTTCCGCGGCCGCCGTTTCACCAATGCGCACGAAACCATGATCTGGGCGGCGCGCGACGAGAATACCAAGGGCTATACGTTCAACTACGAAGCCCTGAAGGCCGCCAACGAGGATGTCCAGGCACGCTCCGACTGGCTGATCCCGCTGTGCACCGGCGACGAGCGCCTCAAGGGCGGCGACGGCAAGAAGGTTCACCCGACGCAGAAGCCCGAGGGCCTGCTTGCGCGCGTACTGCTGTCGTCTTCGAAGCCGGGCGATCTTGTTATGGACCCGTTCAACGGCACCGGCACCACCGGCGCCGTCGCCAAACGCCTCGGCCGCAGCTATATCGGCTTCGAGCGCGACCAGACCTACGCGAAGGCCGCCGAAGCCCGCATCGCCGCCATCGAACCGCTGCCCGAAGCGACACTGGCTCCGTTCATGACCGCGCGCGGCGCACCGCGCGTCGCGTTCTCCGAACTGGTCGAGCGCGGCATGATCCTTCCTGGCACGAAGCTGGTCGATTCCAAGAAAAAGCACGCCGCCCTGGTGCGTGCCGACGGCGCGAT
>JAGVII010000234.1 GCA_020056155.1 Afipia sp. | reverse complement strand
CGCGAAAGATCCGGCAAATCGCCGCGATGCAGGCGGATGGTCATGGTCTGTCAGAACCTTTTGGCGGGCAGATGATCGAATCGACGAGCCTAAACTAACGCCCAAATCCCCCGCCGACGAGAGGGAAAGGTCCGATTTGCTCCGATAGCCCAACCACCGTGTTGTTGGCAACGTTGCTGGACCCGCTGACCCGTCAGCATCGGCATCGTCGGCTATTTGAAGATCAGCAAAAATAACCCAAGATCGCCGATGTCCGATTGCCCATGAAAGGCCCGAGCATGAAGATCGAACAACGGCTGCCTCGCTTTGCAGTTCTGATCGACGGCGACAACACATCGCCGCAGATCGCAGAGGGCCTTTTCGAGGAAATCGCCACCTTCGGCGAAGCCAGCGTGCGGCGCATTTACGGCGATTTCTCCGGGCCGCGCCTCAAATCATGGGTCGGGATTCTGCAGAAACACGCCATCGACCCTTGCCAGCAATTTTCCTACACGACCGGCAAGAACGCTTCCGACATCGCGCTTGTCATCGAAGCAATGGACCTTCTGCACAGCGGACGATTCGACGGCTTTTGTCTGGTCTCATCCGACAGCGATTTTACGCGCCTTGCATCCAGACTGCGCGAGCAGGGTGCGGACGTCTACGGATTCGGCGCCCAGAAAACCCCGGAGAGTTTCCGGCAGGCCTGCCGCAGATTTATCTATACCGAGAACTTGCTTCCTCAGGCATCGCCATCAGCGGGAGCAGCCAAATCCAAATCGCTAAAGCCGCCAAGCGCGGCCGTGGCGATCTTCAACAAGGCCATTTCGCAAACCGAAAATGAGGACGGATGGGTCATGCTTGGCCCAGTTGGGCAGCACATCTCGAATCTCTTCTCGGATTTCGACGTTCGCACCTATGGCTGCTCGAAACTAAGCGACTTGGTGCGCAAGACCGGCGCTTTCGATATCGAAAAGACCGACGGCGGCCATATGCGCCTGAGGGCCAAGTCCGCTGATGCGACTTCAAAAGCGACGACTTAGCCGCGTACCCGCCCCTGCCGAGAGAGAGCGTCCGTGCACATGCCATGCATCCTCACCGCCACAGCCCCAGCGCCGTCCACTTCGATTCGGGGATCGGCTCGCCGATTTTGTAGCCGAACGACAGCACTTTCATGTGGTCCGGCGTCGCCTTGCAGGTGAAGGAAAACGAATACCATCGCCCCTTGCTGCGAAACGCACCGCCCTTGCCGGTGACGGTGTGGCCGGCGGCCACCCGCTGCCGCAACTCTGCGGAGGGGTGGCCTTGATGCCGCGATGCCGGCCGAATGCTTACCTGCGAACCACGGCCTTCAACGAGTCGACGAACACCCAGAAGGAGGCGGCGAGAAGACCGACATCCTTCAGAAGGAATTGACCCGGCGCGACCGAGATCGCCGGCACTCCGAGTTCCGGCACCACCACGCCCGGCGTCGAGATCATGAAGCTGAGGGTCGTGACGAAGAGTCCGGCCGAGAGAAGGCCGCCTGCCGCGGAAAAGATCGGGTTCGCCAATCTGAGCACGATCAGCAGCCCGACACTGAGTTCAAGGACGCCGAGGAAATTCGAGAAACCGCGAACCGAAAACAGAGCATAGAACCAGCTCAGGAGCGGACTGTTCTGCACCAGCGGCACCAGCCCTTCGGCCTCATAGGCGGTGAACTTCATCCCGCCGAACCAGGCGTAAATGATCCCGAGCGAAACGTAGATGGCGGCCCGGCTGATCGGTTCCGCGTAGCCGGTCAGGCGTTCAGCCAGATTGCGCCATTCGGCGTTGGTGCCCCGCGCAAGAAGCGGCGGCGTGGCAATGCCTGATATGATGGCTTGTGCTTTCGTGGTCATCGTACTTCTCCTGTCTGCCGGACGGGTGACGGAATGCCGTCGAGCGTCAACTCGGCGGAGCCGCTCGGCACGTCCGGTGGAATGCCGAGATAGGTACGCTGTCAGAGCGAAGGCGGCTGATATCTCTTAAGCAGCGCTTCGCGAGTCGCCGGCGATCTCCTCGTCGGCAGCAGTGCGCACATCCGAGTCGTTGCGCTCATGGATGTGCGGCGCAGGCGTCCGATCGATCAGCAGGCTGAGCAGTTCGGGACGGCTGTAGTGGCCGCGCGAGTCCATCAGCCTCTTGCGCAAGGCGATCTGGCTGAAGTCGAGAACCGCGATCGCATCGCCTTCGCCCGCCTTGAGCGGGCCAGCAATGATCTGGCCGTCCGGGCTTGCGATGGCGGTGAACAAGCCGCCTGAGATCGGCCCGAGGGGGCCGCCCGTGTCCTTGACGATCTGCGCCTGCTGGTCGGGATCGAGCCACGCTGTCGCGCTGACCACAAAGGATCCGGCTTCGAGCGCATGCTGACGGACATTGGCTTCTGTCTGCTCCGAGAACAGCGGACCGAAGATCGATCCGGGGTACATCGCCGAGTGAATCTGCTCGCCATCGGCGATCAACGCGTACCGCGCCAGGGGCAGATAGTGCTCCCAGCAGGCAAGCTGGCCGATGCGGCCGACAGCGCTGTCCACGGCGCGCAGGCCCGAGCCGTCACCCTGGCCCCAGATCATCCGCTCATGGTACGTCGGCATGATCTTGCGGCGGCGCTGAATCAATGTCCCGTCGGCGTCGAAAAGGAGTTGGGTGTTGTAGATCGTGTCGCCGTCACGCTCATTGACGCCAATCGAGACGACCATGTTCGCCTCCTTCGCGGCCTCGCCGATCGCACGGGTCTCGGCTGACGGGACGGTGACCGACTCCTCCAGCAGCCGCAGATGCTCCTTCGCCATGGCAAAGGCGGGCTGCACGAAAGCGAAATAGGGGTAGTAGGGAATCACGGTCTCCGGAAACGTCGCGAACTGGACGCCCTGCTTGCCGAGTTCGCGGATCTTCGTGACAACCTTCTCGACGGTTCCCGCGCGGCTGTACAGCACAGGGCTGATTTGCACGGCGGCAGCTTTGACGATGGTGCTCATCTTGCTGGTCCTTCTGTTCGTGAACTAACGATTATCGAGAAACGGCAAATCCGGCGGCGCTAGGCTGATGCGTTCGCTTTTGCGCACGGCCGGGCGAATTCGTTGCTCGGGCTAATGGATAAACCCTTCCGAAAATGTCGGGTATCTGGCAAAATCGAGATACACCCTTCCACTAGGTGGAAAGCCCGCCATGGACCGTTTCGAAGGCATGTCGATAGTGCTGGCGATCGCGGAGGCAGGCAGCCTGTCGGCCGCCGCCCGCCAGCGGAAAATGCCGCTTGCGACCTTGAGCCGAAAAGTCTCCGAGCTCGAAGCGCACCTGCGCACCAAGCTGTTCAATCGGTCGAGCCGTGCGCTCGTCCCGACTGAGGCAGGGCGCTCCTATATCGCCGCGGCAAAGAGAATCCTTGCCGACGTGGCCGAGACTGAACGCGCGGCTTCCGGCGAATACGCGACACCACGCGGGGATCTGAGCGTGTCGGCGCCCGTCGCCCTCGGCCGACTACATCTACAGCCGGTTCTGACGGAGTTTCTGGCGACGTTTCCGGAAGTGGATGTTCAGCTCAGTTTGCAGGATCACGCGGTCAATTTGCTGGAGGACCACGTCGATGTTGCGCTTCGCATCGGCCCTCACGCTGAAAGCAGCCTGATTGCCGTACGAGTTGGTGAAATCCGCCGTGTGATGTGCGCCAGCCCGGCCTATCTGAAATCCCGCGGAATGATCAGATCACCCGACGACCTCTCCACACACGACTGTATCACCCTTCCGCCGCTTCAGTCGCCGGATACGTGGAGATTCAAACGGGACCAGACCGAGTACGTTGTGCCCGTACGATCAAGACTCGTCGTGAGCAATCTTGAGGCGGCCTATGATGCCGCATGCGCGGGCATCGGAATCACGGTGGTGTTTTCCTATCACGTCACTGATTCAATCAAATCAGGGCAGCTCATCCCGTTGCTTCAGGATTTTCAGCCGCCGCCGCTGCCCGTGAGCTTCGTCTACTCGCCCAATCGCTTCATGCCGGTCAAGCTGCGCGCATTTCTGGACTTCGCGCACCCGCGGCTGAAGGCGCGCCTTGGCGCGCCGCGAGGGCGAGCCGGTCGCCCTGTTCCACCTGAATGAGGGAGCGATAAACCGCTCATTAAATGAGGACCAATGCGAAGCGCGGACAATCGCATTAATGGTGCCCAGGAAAGGACTCGAACCTTCACGGCCGTTAAGCCACTGGCACCTGAAGCCAGCGCGTCTACCAATTCCGCCACCTGGGCATTG
>JAGVII010000827.1 GCA_020056155.1 Afipia sp. | reverse complement strand
GATACGATTTATGGATCCTCTGACGCCGATACCTACTATGCAAAGGTCGGAAATGACACATTGTACGGACTTGGTGGGGACGACATCTACTATTACGGCGTTGGATTTGGTAACGACAGGATCTCCGAGAGTAGTTCAGATACAGGTGCTGATGTTATCAAGCTCATCGGCATCGTCAGCTCTGACGTGAGCTTTACGCGGCAATCAAACGACCTTCTGATCACGATTGTCGCAACCGGCGAAGTTCTTGCGATTTCCAATCAGTTCAACGGTACCAACGGCATTGAACAGGTCTTGTTTGCCGACGGTACGACTTGGGATCGCAGCCAGATGCAGGCGGCGGCCTGGATTGTTGGGACCAGCAGCGGCGAAACCCTGTACGGTTCTGCCGATGCGGATACTCTGGACGGCCTTGCCGGCAACGATAACGTTCGCGGTGGAGGCAGCGGCGATACCTATATTTATGGTTCTGGCTCCGGAAATGACACGATTTCTGAGAGTAGTTCTGATGCAGGTACCGATATCGTTAAACTCGCTGGTCTGACCAGTTTGGATCTCGTGTTTAATAGAAGTGGCAACGATCTGATTATTCAGATCGGTGCGACCGGCGAGACATTGAAGGTCGAAAACCAGTTCAACGGAACAAATGGCATTGAGCAACTGGTCTTTGCGGATAACACCACATGGGACAGGGCGGAAATTGCCGCGCAAGCCTGGATCAACGGTACCACTGCCAATGATACGTTGAATGGAACCTCAGGCGACGATGTATTCAACGGCGGTTTAGGTGACGATCGTTTCAACAGCGGCGCGGGTAACGACACCTACATCTACGCTCTGGGTGACGGGAACGACTATATCGACGATGAGAGCGGGTCGACGACTGAAATCGACACCTTGCGGCTTACAAATCTGAATGCAAGCGATCTTACATTCAGCCGTATCGGTGTTCATTTGATCGTGACGGTTAATTCAAACGGGCAGACGATTACGCTGGATGAGCAATTCTATTCGCAATCCGCGAACTGGGGTCTGGAGAAGGTTGAATTTGCAGACGGCAGTAGCTGGAATCGGGCCATGCTCAATTCGAATGCATGGTATCGTGGCACAAACGGCAACGATACGATCTCTGGATCTTCATGGGATGATACGTTCAAGGGTGGCTTGGGCGACGATCGTTTTAACAGCGGTCAGGGCAGCGACACCTATGTCTACTCTCTGGGAGACGGAAACGACTATATCGACGACGAAAGCGGATCGACCACAGATGAGGATACCTTGCGGTTCACAGATCTGAACGCAAGCGATCTCACGTTCAGCCGCGTCGGAGTGCATCTGGTTGTAAAGGTCAATTCGAACGGCCAGACGATTACGCTGGATGAGCAGTTCTATTCCCAGACCGATTATTGGGGTCTAGAGAAGATTGAGTTTGCGAACGGCAGTAGTTGGGATCGGGCCACGCTCAATTCCAATGCCTGGTATCGTGGCACGAGCGGCAACGATACGATTTCCGGGTCCTCGTGGAATGACACGATTTACGGTGATGGTGGAAACGACACTCTAAGCGGTGGTAGTGGCGACGATGCGTTCATTTTCCGCGCCGGATCGGGTCAAGACACCATTACGGACTTTAGCGCTGGCCACGATGTCCTTGAATTCCGGGATGGGCTCTTTGCGGATTCGACTGCTGCTTTCGCTGCGGCGAGTGCATCTGGAAACGATACGATCGTCACGATTGACGCGTCGACGAGTGTTCTTCTGCAGAATGTCGCGCTCGCGAGCCTGCATGTCGACGATTTCCGGGTTGTGTAACTGAAACATGACTCAGACTTTGTCCCGGTCGGACGAATTGTCGAAATCGCTGCTGAAGACAGCGATCTCGGCGAGCCGTCGAGGTTTTCTTGCGATCGGTGTGTTTACGGCCGTCATCAATATCTTGATGCTGACCGGCTCGTTTTTCATGCTGCAGGTCTATGATCGTGTTATTCCAAGCCGAAGCCTGCCCACCTTAGCTGGCCTCGTCGTCCTGGTGATAATACTCTATGCGTTCCAGGGAGTTCTTGACGCCATCCGGGGTAGGCTGCTGGTTCGGATCGGTGGTGTGTTGGGAGATCAACTGAGTGCGGGGGTGTATGACGCCATCGTTCAACTCCCGCTTTCGTCACAGTCGCACGGTGATGGTCTCCAGCCGGTCCGCGACATCGACCAAATTCGAGGCTTCCTCTCGGGCCTTGGCCCAACGGCGCTTTTTGACTTACCTTGGATGCCGCTCTATCTCGGACTGTGCTTTGCCTTTCACTTCTGGATTGGAATCGCAGCACTGATTGGCGCGCTTCTTCTGATCGCGGTGACGCTTCTAACAGATGCGTTGACTCGATCGCCAGTGAAGGCGTCGTCCGGTTTTGCATCGGCGCGAATGAGCCTGCTAGAAGCAAGCCGTCGTAATGCTGAAGTCCTGCGTTCCATGGGAATGAAGGGCCGTCTGTTTGCCAGATGGAGTAAGTCGAACCAGCAGTATCTTGATACTCAACGTGAAGCAGCGGATGCCGCGGGCGGCCTTGGAGCTGCCTCGCGGGTCATGCGAATGATGTTGCAGTCCGCTGTTCTTGCAGTCGGTGCATATCTCGTCATCAATCAGCAGGCAACCGCTGGCGTTATCATCGCGAGCTCCATTTTGACGTCCCGCTCGCTCGCTCCCATAGAGCTTGCCATTGCCAACTGGAAGGGACTTTTATCTGCGCTGCAGAGCTGGAAACGTTTGTCGGAGCTCCTCAACCGCCTGACCCCAGCAGCCCCGCCCATGGTCCTTCCTGCCCCAAAGAAGCAGTTGTCCGTCGAAGGTGTCAGCATTACTCCCGCCGGATTGCAGAAGCTTGTCGTCAACAATGTGAGCTTTCGTCTGGAGGCCGGACAGGCCTTGGGGATTATCGGTCCGAGTGCGTCTGGCAAATCTTCACTGGCGCGGGCGATCGTTGGAGTCTGGCAAACGGCTCGGGGAAAGGTCAGGTTCGACGGTGCCGCGATCCAGCAGTGGGATGCGGAAATGCTCGGTCAATACATAGGATATTTGCCGCAAGACGTTGAATTGTTCGACGGCTCGGTTGCCGAGAACATAGCCCGCTTCGATCCTGACGCGCAGTCTCCAGCCATCATTGAGGCGGCACAGGCCGCTGGAATTCACGAGATGATCGTGCAGTTTCCGGATGGATATCAGACGATCATAGGTGAAAGCGGCGCTGCACTTTCGGCAGGCCAGCGTCAGCGCGTAGCCTTGGCGCGGGCCTTGTTTGGCTCGCCATTTCTGGTTGTTCTCGATGAACCTAATTCAAATCTTGATGCCGAAGGGGATCGTGCGCTGGCGCAAGCCGTTGCCGGAATTCGCAGCCGGGGCGGCATCGTGATTATAGTGGCGCACCGCCCGGCAGCGCTTGCAGGCGTGGATCTTATTTTGGCGATGTCAAATGGCGAAATGCAAGCTTATGGCCCGAAGGATGAGGTTCTGAAGAAGGTACTTGAGCCAAATCGGATCGCGCCCGTGCGGCCGTCATCAAGCGGCACGTTGGCAAAGGCGTAGTATGAAAAGCGGACCAATAAGTGTTCCGGACAAATCCATCCAGCGGAACATTATTCTGGGGGGCATAGCGCTCGTGCTGCTGGTTGGCGGTGTAGGAGGGTGGGCCGTGACAACCGAACTGGCCGGCGCTGTTATCGCGCCCGGAACGTTGGTCGTCGAGTCCGATGTCAAGAAGGTTCAGCATCCGACCGGGGGAGTCGTTGGAGAAATACGAGTAAAGGATGGCACCAAAGTCGAAGCCGGAGATACTTTGCTTCGTCTGGACGAAACCGTTACCCAGGCCAACCTCGCGATCATCTTGAAAAGTCTCAATGAGCTTGCAGCAAGGCGTGCGCGCCTTGAAGCTGAACGGGACGACGCGCCCCAAATTTCCTTTCCACAGGACCTGTTGCGGGCGGATGATAGGCTGGATGTGGCCGGTGTCGTGGCAGGCGAGGGCAAGCTGTTCGAATTGCGGAAGGCCGCGCGTCAGGGACAAAAAGCTCAACTTGAGGAGCGCATAGGGCAACTCCAGGAAGAGATCACTGGGCTGATTGGGCAATCGGCATCCAAGCGCAAGGAGATCGAGTTTATCAATCGGGAGCTCGTCGGCGTGCGAGAGCTCTTGGAAAAGAAACTTATTCCAATCAGCCGCGTGATGTTGCTCGAACGCGAGGCTGTAAGGCTGGACGGGGAAAGCAATCAGCTCGCGGCTGCTGCAGCGCAGGCGAAAGGCAAGAGGATAGAAACGGGATTGCAAATTATCCAGATTGATCAAGATCTACGTAGCGACGTTGCCAAGGAGCTCCGTGAAATACAGGGAAAAGTAGCCGAGCTGGTGGAGAGAAAGGTTGCCGCGGAAGACCAACTTAAGAGGATAGATATAAGGTCACCACAGCGCGGTACGGTGCATCAGATATCGATCCATACAATCGGTGGTGTAATTGGGCCGAGCGAGCAGTTGATGCTGATTGTTCCGGAAGATGATTTGCTGACAGTTGAGATTCGGATTGCACCGCAAGATATTGATCAACTTCGAATTGGTCAGCGCGCAAGCCTACGATTTGCTGCGTTCAACCAGAGAACCACTCCAGAGATAAGTGGAGTTGTTAGCCGAATATCCGCTGATATTGCGTTGGATCAGAAAACAGGAGCAAGTTATTATGTTGCGAGAATTGCGTTGCCTAAGGATGAGCTTGCACGTCTCGAAGGCTTGAAACCGATTCCTGGGATGCCGGTCGAGGCATTTGTGCAAACCGACACCCGTTCGGTGATGTCTTATCTTCTTAAACCGCTTCACGACCAGATCGTGAAGGCCTTTAGAGAACGGTAGTGACTAAAACCCAATCCGAGCTTGGGCTGGCGAAATGATCGGGCTGCTTTGTTTCGTTTCGCTATCTTGATCTCATGCTCGGCGAGCCTTTCCTGCAGCGGCGCGACTGCAGCACGCCCTGCACCAACATGGCGAGGCCATCGATCCCTTTGCGCATTCGATGAATCCGAGAGCGAAATGCACCTTCACATTGGAGGGAGTAACGTCGTGATGACACGGTCTCCGCATCGGTGATTTGTGCGGTGACGAACGTGGCGGCCGCCAGTTCTTGCTTCCATCGGCGCAGAACGCGGCTATCGATCCCATAGCGGCGGGCTATCTCAGCGGCGCTCGCTCCGTCTTGCCCCGCCTGATCGAGAATTTGGTGTTTGTCCGCCTCGCTGAATCGTCGCCGATGACCTTCTCGTGGTCGCGGAACAATCGGACCTGCCGATGAGGAGGAATAAGCCCCCGGGCTAAGGAGAGGACTTAAGGGAGGACATAGGCCTCGACGCCGGTAGAGCAGCTTACGCTCGGGCGGCTGCGGCTCGGCCTTGAAGATCGCCCGCCAGAAAGCTTCGCCCTGACGCGTCCATGCTCCGTTCTCGTCCACCATCTCGCTCTCCTCATTTGCAAATCGAGAACGAGAACAGATCGTGCTTACGAGCCACAGGAAAAGTGTGCGATAAATGGACGCTTACTACGCTTACCCTGTTCCCGCTGTGGAATTCCCTGATCTCTAAGATTTATTCCCTGTTATCTCGCTTAGGGAATTTCGTCGAAAGTTCCCACGAATTGGCCCTTTTTGTCACTCGGGCCGTCCGACCAAGCTAAATCCATGCGATTTTCCCTGATAATTCCCTGTTAGCAGGGAAATCGGCGCAGAGACCGGTTGCCACGTAACTGCCTCCACCACCAACGATTTCAATAGCTTGAGTCGGTAGTGTGAGGCCTCTGGTCTCGGACCAATGCCGTTCCCATTTGTCGACACCAGCCTACATGAGCCAGGTCGCCGCCGCATAACGCAGAGTATGCAGTGTAACCCTCGAGGTGCGGATGAGGAAGAGTTCAAATAGCGCAGCGCAGACGAACATCGCCGTGAGCAAAATGCAGGCGCAAATTTGGTCGCGCCCCTGAGCATCAACCGTTATGCTGCGTGGCTTCGTCCGTATAGGGCGCCAGTACCTCAAGCAGGTCGCGTCCGCGCGCCGCCGCTGGCACAACCAAGGCGCGTTCCGCGACTGAATCAAGGTGCGAATGCATCAGCGACATTGCCCTCGTCGCGTCACCTCTTTCGAGTGCATCGATAATCCCCAGATGCTCTGTGATGCCGCATTCCGCTGAATGGGGCCTGCTGTACAGCGCCAAGGTCAGACAGCACCGGTAAGCGACCTCGCTGACGTACCGGACCAGAACCGGACTGTTCGTCATGGTTGCGAGCAGAATGTGAAATTCTGTCGCGAGACGGATAGAGATCGGGTTTGGCCCCTCCCGTGCTGCGCTCTCGGCTTCGACATGCGCCTTCAGGCGCGTGACCTGGCTTTTGCTCAAGCGGCCCGCAAGTTGGCGGACGACCAGCCGCTCCAGCTCCATTCGGATATCGAATGTGTCGCGGGCGTCCTGCCAGCTCGGAGTAACAACGACCGCGATCCTGTTGCGGCGAAGCTCGACAAGTCCCTCCGATGCAAGCTGGCCTAGAGCGTAGCGCGCAATGGTACGGCTGACGCCAAACCGTTCGCCGAGCGCATCCTCAGGCAACTTGGCGCCTGGCTCAAGCGCCTGCTCCATGATTGCGCGCCTCAGGGCCCTGCAGATCGTCCCGACCTTGTCTGATGGTTTCAATGGCTTCGCCGGCTCGGGAGTGGTGGATCGCTCCACTTTAGCACCTCGAGCGGCACGGCCCTGCGCCCGAATTGCATGCATTTTGCAGCTCCATTGCCTAATTCGAATCCACGATCTGAGGCTGATCTGGAAAGTGCCAGTACTTCAAGTGGATTTCAACTGGCATCGCAATTGCATGCACTTTCTGTCATGAACAGCATGCAAATTGCGTCAGCTCTGGCGATGGGAAGCAATACCGTTGCAGCAGAGCATAAAGTCACCACGCCGGCGATTCAGCTTTCGGCGACGTCGGTGACGTTCGGGCAGGGCGCCTCGGCGACTCCGGCGCTGTCCGAGACCAACCTCACGATTGCAGATGGTGAATTTCTGGCGCTCGTGGGTCCCTCCGGTTGCGGAAAATCGACGATTTTGCGGCTTGTGAGCGGCCTTGTCCGGCCGACCAGCGGTGTCGTGATTGTCGGCGGGCGCGAGGTGTCGGTAAGGGCGCTACGCATCGGCATGGCCTTCCAGAATCCAACGATGCTGCCGTGGCTCACGATCGAACAGAATATCATGCTGCCGCTGAAGGTCGTGGAGCCGTTTCGCTCCCAGTTCAGAAAGCAGCGCAAGCTGGCATTTCGCGACAGGGCACATGCCTTGCTCGAGCAGGTTGGTCTGAAGGGATTTGCGCCGCGTTATCCGTGGCAGTTGTCGGGCGGCATGCTTCAGCGCGCCAATCTGTGTCGCGCGCTCATTCACGAGCCGCGCATGCTGTTGCTGGACGAGCCTTTCGGCGCGCTCGATCAATTCACCAAGGAAGAGCTGTGGACGATCCTCCAGAATCTCTGGCTCGCGCACAAACCCACGGTCCTCCTTGTTACGCATGATCTTCGTGAGGCGGCTTTTCTCGGCAGCAGGATCTGCGTGATGAGCGCGCGTCCGGGGCGGATCGTCGATGATAGCCGCGTGACGTTCGCCCGGCCTCGTACCATCCCCATGACATTCGAGCCCGAGTTCGTCGCGCTCAATCAGCGGCTGCGCGAGCTGATCGTCGATGCACGGGCCGGCAGCGGCGGGCAAACGGAGCAGTCGTCATGACAATGCGGGGCATGCGCCAGAAGCTTTGGTCGCTGGGGCTGATCATCGTCTTCTTTATTGGCTGGGAGCTATTTTGCCTGATCACGGGCATGTCGGATCTCATTCTTCCGCGGCCGTCGCAGATCGCTGAGACGCTCGTGGATCGTTTTCCCGCACTGTGGCCTCACATCCTGCAAACGCTGGGAACCACAATGGCAGGTTTTGCGCTTGGCGTAGGTCTTGGTGTGGTGCTTGGCGCGATCATTGGCGTATCGAAAGTGGCCTATGACACTGCCTATCCGCTGTTGGTTGGATTTTCTTCCATCCCGAAAGTCGCTGTGGTTCCGATCTTCGTATTGTGGTTCGGCTCCGGCACTGTGCCCGCTGTACTGACCGCGCTGTCGATCTGCTTCTTCCCCATCGTGGTCAACATCGCGACTGGTCTTGCGACCACCGAGCCGGAACTTGAGGATGTCCTCAAGGCCCTCGGCGCCAGCAAGATGGACATTCTCTGGAATGTCGGATTGCCGCGCACCATGCCGTTCTTCTTCGCCTCGCTGAAGGTCGCCGTGAGCTATGCCTTTGTCGGCGCGGTATTGGCGGAAACCGTGGCGTCCAATCGCGGCATCGGCAACGTGATGATGAGCGCATCATCGAACTTCAACGTTCCACTGGTGTTCGCCTGCCTCTTCATTCTCGCAGCCCTGGGAGTGATCCTCTACGTCATCTTCTCTTTGATAGAAGCCCGCGTAACCGGCTGGGCAACGCGCAAGAACGACCTCTTTGCAACCTAACCATCATCACGTCAGGAGAATGTCATGTTAAAGAGACTCAGCGCCATGGTCATCGGCAGCGTTCTGCTTGCGGGACCTGCCTTTGCGCAAGAGACGACGATCAAGTTTACGCTTGGCTGGAAAACGCAGGGCAGCGACGCCGCGTTCTTCTATGCCAAGGACAAAGGCTTCTTTAAGGAAGAAGGCCTGAATGTTGTCATCGATCAGGGCGAAGGATCGGGTGCGACAGTCACGCGCATCATGTCCGGCGCGTGGGATGCAGGCTTCGGCGACGTGAACGCCATCATCCAGAACGCATCAACCCGGCCGGACGAGTCCCCGGTGATGGTCTATATGCTCTGGAATCAGCCTCCCTTTGCTATTGTGGCCAAGAAGTCCAGCGGCATCAATTCGATCAAGGATTTCGAGGGACGTACGCTCGGCGGTGCGCAGGGGACGCCGACCACGCGGCTGTTGCCGGTTTTCATCAAGAAGAATGGTCTCGCCCCGGACAAGATCAAGGTCAGCAATATGGCCCCGAATCTTCAGGAGCCGATGCTGATCAAGGGCGATATCGATGCTGCGTTGGTGTTCAACATCACGAGCTACTTCAATCTCGTTTTGAACCGGCAGGAACCAGACAAGGATTTCAACTGGTTCCAGTTTGGCAGTTTCGGGCTCGATCTCTATTCAAACGGCGTCATTGTTTCGAAAAAGCTGATCGCGTCCAATCCCAAGGCTGTGGCCGGTCTCGTGCGCGCTATCAACAAGGCCGTCATCGCCATCGGTAAGGATCAGAATGCGGGAATGGCCTCCGTCGCCACGTTCGACAACATGGTCAACATTCCGGTCGAGAAGCGTCGTCTGCAATATTCCTTCGACAAGCTGATCGTGTCCCCCGAGATGAAGGAAATCGGCGTTGGCGATATCAAGGACGATCGCATGACCCGTGCAATTGGCATGGTAGTCGAAGGTTACGACCTCAAGCGCGTACCGGAGGCCAAGGAAATTTTCTCCCGTGAGTTCCTGCCGCCGCGCAAGGACCGTGATCTCGTCTACGTCGCGAACTGATCGGTCCTACAAATGTCCAAAACGCTGCTTGCGGCGAATGTCTTTACCGGCGGCCGGGAGCTTGTGCCTCACGCCGCGGTCACCTATGACCGTGGCCTGATCACGAACGTCCTGGCCAGCGCCGATCCATCGCCGCAGGCCAATACGCTGGTTATCCCGGCGCTCATCAATGCGCACGATCACGCCCGGCCTTCAATGACATCATTCGGCGCGTCCAACATGCCGCTGGAGACGTGGATTGCGCGCTCGGCTTTCGGCACGCCGCCAGATCCCTATCTGGCCGCGGCCGTATCACTCGCGCGATCGGTGCGGGCAGGCTGCGGCGGAATGATGATTCACTATACGCGTCCGAGTGGTACGATGCCGATCGTGGATGAAGCGGTGGCCATTGGGAAAGCTGCGACGGATGTCGGCGTCCGTCTCGCGTTCGCATTGGCTGTGCGCGATCAGAATCCCATTGTATATGGGGACAGCGAAGATGTTCTTTCCACGCTGCAGCCGGGAGATCGCTCGACCGTCGAAGACATGTTCGTGCGGCCTGCGATCTCGCCAGTGGACTATATTGAGCGGGTGGAGGCGATCGATATCGCTATTGCCGGACCGATGATCGATGTGCAGTTTGGTCCGGCGGGCGTGCAATGGTGTTCGCGACCGTTGCTTGAAGCCATAGCCGAGCGATCGGCCGCGACAGGCCGCCGCGTTCACATGCACCTGCTTGAAACGATTTATCAGCGCGCATGGACGGACCGCGCGTTTCCAGGCGGAATTGTGCGATACTTGAAAGATATCGGGCTGTTGTCGAGCAGGCTGACCCTCGCACACTGCATCCATGCTCGCCCGGATGAACTCGACATGATCGCGGAATCCGGGGCGACTATTGTGACGAATTTCAGTTCCAATCTTCACCTCCATTCCGGCCTTGCACCCATTGCCGATGCGCATCGCCGCGGCTGTGGGATCGCGGTTGGCGTCGATGGCGTTGCGCTGGACGAGGATGATGATGCTATCCGCGAGATGCGCCTTGTCCAGATGGCGCATGACGGCGTCGGTTTTGATCGAACCTGGAACCGCGCTGAGTTTCTTGCCCTGACAGTGCGTAACGGGCGCAAGGCGATCGGTGCACCGGGCGCGGGAACATTGACGGCAGGTGCGCAGGCGGATTTCACCGTGATCGATATCGGGCATCTCGACCGCGACGAGATAATGCCGGTGGATCCGCTTGATCTGCTCTTCGCGCGTGGAAATACAGGATGCGTTCGCGATGTCGTGGTCAACGGTCAGACGATCAGCCGTAACGGCAAGCCGACCGGCGTCGATCTTGATGCGATGGAGCGCGAACTGCGAGTGCTCTACCGCAAGAATATACCGCAATATCGCGCGCTGGAGCGCGCATGGCGACCGTTTGAAAGTAACGTATCGGAATGGTTTCGTGAGCAGGGATGCTGTTAGTGGTTGGCTGCTGACGAATCGCTTTGAACTTTCGGAGAATGACGATGGATGCTCAGATTGCGATAGCACGCTCCTCGGATGACGCCGCGCAGGCAGCGGAGATTGTTGAGCGCTTTCTTGTTGCATCGATGATCCCAGATCCTGAGACAGCTGCAGGATTCATGATCGCGGACGTGGCGATCACGTTCACCGGCGGCCGCAAATTCCAGCACCCGCGGGAAACCGCGGGGTTCAATGCAAAGCGTTATAAATGGGTCAAGAAGAAGATGGAGCGAACCGACGTCGCGCCGGGTGACGGGGAGACCGTCGTTTACAACACCGGGACGCTTTACGGCGAATGGCCAGACGGCACCCCGTTCGAGGGCAATCGCTATGTCGATCGCTTTGTCGTTCGCGGCGGGAAAATCGTGCAGATGGACGTCTGGAATGACAGCGCGGAACGCATACTCATTCGCAAGGCGATTGACGCCTAGGACGCACTTCGATGTTTTTTGATTATGTCTTGCGCAGCGGGCGCATCGCTGGTGGCACTCCTGATCTCGTTAGCATCGGAATCCGTGACGGTCGCATTGCTGTCATCAGTCCGGACGCATCGATGATGGCGCGGGATAGCGCGCACGATATTGCACTCGATGGACGTCTGCTCGTTCCGGGTTTCGTCGAGACGCACATTCATCTTGATAAGTCGTGCATCTCTGACCGCTGTACTTGTCATACGAGCAAACTGAAAGACGTGATCGCAGCGGTAGCGTCGGCGAAACAGAGCTTTACCGAAGATGATATTTACGCACGTGGGCGACGGACGCTGGAAAAAGCGATTGTCCAGGGAACGACGCGGATGCGGACCCACGTCGAAGTCGACCCACGCATTGGCTTGAAAGGATTTAACGCAGTCGGACGGCTGAAGCGGGACTTCGCCTGGGCGATAGATATCGAGCTTTGTGTATTCCCACAGGAAGGATTGCTCAACGATCCCGGCTGCGATGAGTTGCTGGTCGAGGCCTGTGAGAATGGTGCGGGCTCCATAGGGGGCGTCCCTTATGTTGATACCGACCCAAACGGTCAGATTGCGCGCATTTTTGAACTCGCCAAACGCTACGATCTCGATGTCGACTTTCACCTCGATTTCGATCTCGATCCATCGTGGATGCATCTGGACGAGGTGTGCCGCCAGACGGACGCGCGTGGATGGGGCGGTCGTGTTGCGATCGGCCATGTCAGCAAGCTATCTGCACTTGATGAGCCTTCGCTGAAAGCCGCGGCCGCCCGGCTATCTGACGCCGGTGTGGCGGTAACCGTGCTGCCGGCAACTGATCTCTATCTCATGGGGCGGGATGCGTCGCATTTGGTGCCTCGGGGCGTCGCGCCGGCACATCGCTTGCTGGAGTGGGGCGTGACATGCTCTCTGTCCACCAACAACGTGCTCAATCCGTTCACACCATTTGGCGACTGTTCGCTGGTGCGGATGGCGAATCTCTATGCCAACGTCGCCCATGTCGGGCAGCCAACAGACCTGGCAGCGTGCCTGGATATGGTGACGCGGCTTCCTGCGAAGCTCATGAATCTGAAAGACTATGGAATAGTGGTCGGGAATGTTGCGGATATCGTTGCGCTCGATTGTGCGAGCCCGGAGGCGGCGATTGCCGAACTGGCGCAGCCGTTATTGGGCATGAAGAATGGCCGTATGAGCTTTTCACGCGATGCGGCCGTCGTGAACTGGCCGGGATCTGATGCCATTCAAGATGATGGATATCGTAACGCTGGGATGGTCAGTAAGAGCGGGCTCGCTTAGGCCTGTTTTTCGGCTGACCCGCAGGCGTTTGATGTGGCGTTCCCTCATGTTGTGCAGTCGCGGCCCGAGACTGCAAACATCCGCGATAATTGGCGGTTCGCCAACAATCCAAAGGATGAAGCGACGCGGATAAGCAACGAGCCGTAGGGTTCACCACATGCCATGCGCCGAGACGATCAGTCATTGGCTATCGCTTATGTCAGTGTATCGCCCGTCGCGCGTCTCAATTCGTCACGGCGCCACAATATGGTCTAGTGAAACTCGGCCTGCACCCTTGGTCATTAATATCAACAGGCATCCGGCCCATGTTCCGTGGGTCGGCCATGCCTCTGGGCAGACGAATATCTCGATGACCAGCGTCATCACCAGAAGGCCGATTGCTGCAAACCGGGTTGCGAGACCAAGCACAAGAAGTATCGGGAGCACATGTTCCGCGAGGGCTGAAAGATTGGCGGCGAGTACCGGATTGATGAGGGGCAGATTGTACTCGTTGCGAAATAGCTCAATCGTGGATTCGTTGACACGCCAGCCCGTGATCTTTGTCTGACCGGACATCCAGAAGACACCCGCAATGGACAGGCGAATGACGAGTGCGACAAACCAATAGGGGATTGCCTCAAGGTAGCTAACAATCCGTCGAGTACCTCCGGCGACTCCGCCCGATGTTTCTGAGATCCCGCTCGTCATTCTTTTACCTGTTCGCCCATTCGAAATCCGTTGAATGCGCCGCTCCCGATCAGGAAGGCTAGCGTGCTAGTGAGGTCAAACTCCGGAACCTCCGCTGCGGCGTTAACGGCTTCGCCAAAGGAACTCGTTTGGAGTTTCGCGAGGAGTCTCGCGCCGCCGGCAGGCAATCTGCCGACCATTACGTCAAGGACAGGTCTTGTAACGAGTGCGTCCTCACCCGATCTGAAATCCGGATCGATCGGATACTTATCGCCTTGGGAGTTCGCCTCTCAGATGGTCACGACCGGGAACTGCGAGCGGACTAGACCTAACGATGGATGAAGTTCAAGCCGTGCGTCAAACAGACGCTCGGGCTCGCTCGAAAGCAAGGTCGAAAGATCACATGTCGATGCATTTGGGGGCGTGGTATGCCTTGGTTCGTGCCCGCTGGGCGGGCAGGAATTTTTTGTCGCGGTGCATGCTAATGACGCGCCGCACCATCGGATGAAAAGCCATTCTCGTGGTCGCAATCGCCGGTTGCTCGATAAGCTTGCCAGTTCGTTTCCCCGCAATGTTTTCTGAGCGTGAAACGTAAACTGCATCTACCCTTTATGTGCACGCATGTGCATGAAGACGAACAACAAATCGCTGATCTTGTTGGTAGTTTCCGGTAGGATGCCGTCTGGTTGCCGATTCCGATTCGTGCCTGCCCACCAAATTTCGTAAGCAGTTTGTGTCTCAACATTCCCTACAATCGCAAGGCGCACTGAATGGATAAGAACGTTGGCATCGTCGGCATTGGCATCATGGGCACCGCAATGGCGCGCAACCTCTGTCAGGCCGGTTTTAACGTCGTCGGTTACGATCCGGTGCCTGAAGCCCGCGCGCGCCTTAAGGATCTTGGCGGCCGGGCGCTGACCTCTCCGCGCGCGGTGGCCGAGGCTGCATCTATCATCATCATGTCATTGCCCAAAGCCGAGGCCCTGATCGATGTGATCGGCGGTGCCGAAGGTGTCGCGCAGGCTGCGGGGACGGGTCAGATCGTCGTTGAATGTTCGACGCTACCGATGGACGCCAAGCAGGCCGCCTTCGACGAAATGGAAAAGCACGGCAAGATACTGCTCGATTGCCCGATCAGCGGCACCGGCGCGCAGGCTGCTAACAAGGACCTCGTCATTCTGGGTAGCGGCGATAAGGACGCCTTCGAGCGTTGCGCGGCGGTCTTCGCCGGCATGTCCCGCGTTCAGCATTACCTCGGGCCATTCGGGCGAGGCAGTGTCATGAAATACATCGCCAACCATCTGGTTACGATCCACAACGTGGCGGCGGCGGAAGCCATGGTCTTCGGAATCAAGGCGGGGATCGATCCGGCATTGGTCTACGATACGCTCGCAGACAGTGCCGGCACGTCGCGCATGTTCCAGATGCGTGGCCCCTTGATGCGCGATGAAAGTTACGACGCGCCGACGGCCACCATCCGGATGCAACTGAAGGATATCGCGATCATCGATGCCTTCGCGGATAGCCTCGATTGCGCGCTGCCGGTCTACGCGGCGGCATCTCAGATCTACCAGGCCGGAGCCGCACTTGGCCGCAGAGAACAGGATACCGCGGCCGTGTGTGCCGTGCTTGAGACGATGCACGGAATTGACCGGAAGAAGCCGGCGTCGTAGGTCAGTTTCTCGCGCTCGATTTCACGTCTTCGTCAAAAGGTAGGGCAGGTATGGCCGATCTGACAATCATGGTCGCGCCCAATGGCGCACGCAAAGGCCACGCCGAACATCCCAATCTGCCCCTCACGGCCGATGCGCTCGCAATCGACGCGCGCGCATGTCAGGCCGCTGGTGCGCAGGCTATTCACATGCACGTTCGCGATGAGAATGGCAGGCATACGCTCGATGCGTCGCGCTATCTGGCTGCAATGGAATGCGTGCGTCGAACGACGGGACCGGAGTTCGTGATTCAGATCACGACGGAAGCGGTCGGTATGTTCAAACCTCATGAACAAATTGCGGTGGTCCGGACTGTAAAGCCCGAAGCGGTCAGCATCGCCACCAAAGAACTGATCCCCGATGCGGCATCCGAAGCCGACGCTGCGACGCTGTATCGCTGGGCTCACGAGCAGCGTATTGCGGTTCAGCATATTGTCTACGCCGCGACTGAATTCGATCATCTGCTCGATCTCATCGGGCGCGGAATTATTCCAGGCAAACGTCATTCGGTCATTTTTCCGCTGGGCCGCTATGCTCCTGACCAGGAGAGCGACCCTGCAGAGCTTGCTCCGTTTGTTGCGAAGGTTCGAGACAGCGGAGGGGCGGCGCGCTTCGATTGGTGGGTTTGCGCCTTTGGTGCCTCCGAGACTGCGTCACTGGTCGCGGCCGCGGCTATGGGCGGCCATTGCAGGATCGGATTCGAGAACAGCTTTTTCAACGCCGACGGCACGCGCGCAGAGAGCAACGCCGAACGCGTTTCCGATCTGCATGGGGCGTTGAGCGGAATCCATCGTCCGCGCTCATCGCGCGCCGAGATTCTGAGGGCGTTGGGCAAGCCCGACTAGTCCTCGGCGGAACAGCTAATAGACCGAGCCACCTCGAGAGTTGATCTGCAGCTTGGCCTTGGAACGTTGCGGCACCGTTTGTGCAGCGCATCCACGGTCAAGCCGCTTGCATTCCCATTGATGTCGCGTTATTTATCAGGTGATAAATCAAGAAGGCGTGGCAAAAGCTCGGAGTGCAACATGAAGGTTCTCGGTTTCAATCATCTTTCCATCGGTGCGAAGGATCTGGAAGAGTCGGCTCGCTTCTATCAGGCCGTGCTTGGCATGGAGCTGATTCCGACTTACAATTTTGGTTTCAAGACCAAATACTTGCGGTGCGGCGATCTTCAGCTCCACCTTTTCGAACTTGAAGACGCCGTGCCCGTCTATCAGCACTTTGCGCTCGATGTGGACGATTTCCACGCCGCCTATGAGCAGGCGAAAGCGATCGGAGCGCTTGATTTCAAAGCCTTTCGGAACGCAGTGAACGAACTGCCCGATGGCTGCGTGCAAATGTATCTTCGCGACCCCGCCGGTAATCTCGTCGAGATCGACTGGCCGGATGTGAATACGCTTGATCGGTCGCGGATTCCGGAAATGAAGCTGCTGTCCGAATTTGCGACCCAGGACGATGAGGGGTTGAAAGCGTCGCTTTATCTCGATCGGCCGCACATTAAGCCGAATGCTCCCAGAAAAGCAGTTGCGCGTTAAGAGTCAGGGAGGCAGTCATGTCAGGCACTGTTCACAAGCTGGATCGACGTTCGAGCGGTCAGGACGACGCGTATTCCGAGTTGTTGCAGCGTGCCCATGCGCTCGTTCCGAAGCTGCGCGAACGTGCCGCAAAGACCGAGGAGATGCGGCGTCTTCCTCCCGAGACCGAGAAGGAGCTTCACGAGGCTGGCCTGT
>JAGVII010000001.1 GCA_020056155.1 Afipia sp. | reverse complement strand
ATGCGGCATCCCCTTGGAAACCATATCTCCGCATTGTTATCGCAAGTGGCTGGACTCCCGGCCGCCGGCGAGCAATCATTTGTTCATCATAAAAAAATCAGCGTAACCGCGTGAGGCGTTAACCATGTCCGACCAGGGCGCAGCCGATCTCGTTCTTCTCAGTGAGCGGATCACCAATTCACCCGCCTTCGGGACCTTGTTCCGGGAAGGCATGGATCTTGTTGAGGAGACCGCGGCCTATCTCGATGGGCCGGGCCGCAACGAGGCCAAGGCGCTCGAGCGCTCCGTCAGCCTGAGCTATGCGACCGAAAGCATGCGGCTCACGACGCGTCTCATGCAACTGGCGTCGTGGCTGCTGCTGCATCGCGCGGTCAAGGAAGGCGAGATGACGCTGCACCAGGCCAACCGCGAAAAGACCAAGGTCAAGCTGACCGCGGCTGATCCCGGTCCGGACGACATCATCTCGAAGCTGCCGGAGCGGTTGCAGGATCTGGTGGCGCGCTCGATGGCGCTGCAGTCCAAGGTGCGCCGGCTCGATATGACGATCCACACGCCGGCCTCCGAGCATCTTGCGATCGGCAATCCGCTGGTGCCGCAGATGAACATGCTGAAGGCGGCGTTCGAGCGGTAGGCGGAAGCTCCCACCTCGCCCCGCTCTTGCGGGGAGAGGTAAAGAATCTGCGGCGTTTATTGCCGCTTCCTCAAAACGAAAAACGAAAAACGCCCCTGCGAAAGCGGGGGCGTTTTGGTATCGAATCCCGGTGGTGCGAACCCCGAGAAGGATTAGTCCTTCTTGAGGAAGCCCGAAAACTTCTTCTGGAAGCGCGACACGCGGCCGCCGCGGTCGAGCAGCTGCTGGGTGCCGCCGGTCCAGGCCGGATGCGACTTTGAGTCGATATCCAGGTTCAGCGTGTCGCCTTCCTTGCCATAGGTCGAGCGGGTCAGGTACTCGGTCCCGTCGGTCATAACGACCTTAATTGTATGATAATCCGGGTGAATTTCGGCTTTCATGGCAAATCCTCTGGCGCCGTGCGCCCACAGATCGGGAATGTTCGGGACGAATTTGGCCGCTCTATATCGCAGGACAGGCCGTGAAACAAGCTGAGAACGTCATTTGCCAGCGCCTGCCATGGGGCCTATTTGAGGGTCAGAAAGCAACACGGCGGCCGACAGAATGAGTGCAGTGGAACGCGTTGAAGACCGGGGTCTGCCATCCGCGCTGGCGCGGGAGGCAGGAGCGGTCAAAGGGGTTTCCACGCCTGTTGCCGGGCCGTCGCCTGATGCGCCGGAGACCTCGCCGAAGAAATCCCGCGGCGTGAAGCTGCGGCCGCTGATGGCGCTGGCGCCCTATGTGGCGCGCTATCGCGGACAGGCACTCGGCGCGCTGGTGGCGCTGATCGTCGCCTCCGCCGCGACGCTGGCGGTGCCGCTTGCGGTGCGCCGCATGATCGATTTCGGTTTCAGCCCCGAAGGCATCGCCCTCATCAACAGCTACTTCGCGGTGATGATCGCGGTGGTCGCCGTGCTCGCCTGCGCCAGTGCCGCGCGTTACTACCTCGTCATTACATTGGGAGAACGTATCGTCGCCGATCTGCGCCGCGATGTGTTCAGGCATCTGACGTCGCTGTCGCCGTCGTTCTTCGACACCGCGCACAGCGGCGAACTGGTCTCGCGCCTGACCGCCGACACCACCCAGATCAAGTCGGCGGTCGGCGCGTCGGTCTCGATCGCGCTACGCAATCTCGTGCTGTTCATCGGCGCGTCCGCCATGATGGTTGTCACCAGCCCAAAGCTGTCCGGCTTCGTGCTGGCGGTGATTCCGCTGATCGTGCTGCCGCTGGTCGCATTTGGTCGCCGCGTGCAGAAACTGTCGCGCGGCGCGCAGGACACGCTGGCTGATGCATCATCCTATGCCTCCGAACTGATCGGCGCGATCCGCACGCTGCAGGCCTTCACCAACGAGCGGCTGGCCGAGGCGCGGTTCGGCACGGAAGTCGATCGCGCCTATGTCGCGGCGCGCAGTTCGACCCGCGCCCGCGCATTCCTCACCGCGACCGTGATCTTCCTGATTTTCACCAGCGTCGTGGCCATCCTCTGGATCGGCTCGCACGATGTGTTGACTCATCAGATCACCGCCGGAACGCTTGGTCAGTTCATTCTTTATGCCGCGTTCGCGGCGGGCGCGCTCGGCGAACTGAGCCAGGTGTGGGGCGAAATTTCCCAGGCCTCCGGCGCGTCGGAGCGGCTGTTCGAAATCCTGCGCATCAAGCCGGACATCGCCGCGCCCGCCAATCCGCGCCCGTTGCCGATTCCGCCGCGCGGCGACGTGGTGTTCGACAACGTGCGGTTCTCCTATCCGACGCGGCCCGATCATCTTGCGGTCGATGGCGTGTCGTTCGCGGTGAAAGCCGGCGAGAAGGTCGCGGTGGTCGGACCATCCGGCGCGGGCAAGAGCACGCTGTTTCATCTGCTGCTGCGGTTCTACGATCCCGCCTCCGGGGCGATCTCGGTCGATGGCGTTCCGGTCCGCGAGGCCGATCCATCCGCGGTGCGGTCACGCATCGCGCTGGTGCCGCAGGATTCGGCGGTGTTCGCCACCAGCGCCCGCGAGAACATCCGTTTCGGCCGTCCCGACGCCACCGATGCCGAGGTCACGCGCGCCGCCGATCTGGCTCACGCCACCGAATTCATCACGCGGTTGCCGCTGGGCTT
>JAGVII010000471.1 GCA_020056155.1 Afipia sp. | reverse complement strand
TGCTCTGCATCATTCGATTGCAGTTCTCCATCATCTGGTTCATCTGGCCCATCATACCCATCATTGCTTTCATATCACCGCTCATCATGCCGTGATCGCTGGCCTGCGGAGTCGATGGCGTCGGCGTATCTTGGGCGCGAGCAACGGGACCAAGAGCCAAGCCTGTTCCAACGGCGAACAAAACGACTGCTAATGTTGCAACTGTTTTCATGGAAGATTCTCCTCTCTGTTCCAATTTACGAATGAACCGACGTGCGTCTGCGCGCGCCAGTCAATCGGTTCGGTCGCGCATCTATTGTTGCGGTTCAAGCGGCTTACCTGATCGAGATGGTAGGATCTTGGTTGACTCCGTACCTGGATCATTTGGCGATTGCGCCCCGTGTTTCATGCACATGAACATCATCAACATGCAGGGGAGAAACGCCAGGACAGGAAGGAACCCCGCTGCTGCCAGCCAGTTCCAGTTCAACGCAACGCCAGCAGCAACTCCTGCGCCCGAGAAGAGATACAGCGCCAAGCGATACCGAGTGAAATAGCTGGTCACAGTATCGCGCGGCCGATCGCCTGACCCGCGGGTGTTTGCGTTGTGATCAATCAAGGTCATCCGATTGCTCTTCCGTTTGGTGAAAATGCAGAATCGTCGCTGTGAATCGGTTGCAACGATTGGTCCGGATCCGCAACCGGTTCTGACTTCAGACCACTCACTGGAGGCTCATCAATGATGAGTTGCGTATTTTGGATAGGGCGCATCATTTCCCTCTTGTGCGTATCATCGGAGATTTCGGACCTCCTTGATAGCGCCAAACGTATCCGCCACTCTGGACCGTCGCCGCCGCTTGGGAACTGACCTTCGGCGCTATCTGGGAACGTGGCTTCCTTCGGTCGAATGCAAACGCTGAAGCCAAGTCGCTTTGCGAGCGACCAGCGTTGTAGGCGCTCGGCCTGGCCTCATTTGGCCAATAGCTCTTGTCGGTAATTGTCGATCCCGCGTGGGCCGTTGCTGATATCGCTACAAGTGGCAGCAAGAGCGAAATCGTGAGAAAGTGTTTCGTTAACATTGTCCGGCTCCTTGTCATTGTGAAGCGTGTCTCATGCGCTTCTACAAATGAGTTCGGAGCAAATCGTCCGCCGGTTACACACTCACGGTGACGTGAAAACGACCACCAAGGCCCGTTACCACCGCAACAAGCGCGGCCCCAATATTGCGCCTGCGAAGGTGCAAAGGGCGATCGTGCCACCGTACCAGACCGCAACAAATGGCAATGAATCGTCCATGCAATGAAGCGCATAAGCCATCGCACTCACGCCGCCAGCAATGAGGCCGGCGAAGGCGCCTGTGCGGGCGAGATCCGTTGGGGCAGCCCTTCGCACCGCCCAGATGGTAATTGCGAAAGGCACGATTGCGATGATCGGAATCGAGAGAAGGCATTCAAGCCACTGATCGCCGATGATCATTTTGTCCCAGTAGGAACTCGGCGCAAAAGCAAGGCTGATTGCGGCAAGTAACACAATCGCGAGGAACGGCATTGCAATAAAACCCGACGAGGTTTTTCGCTCGCCTCCGGGGCGCGCCAGCCTTGTGAGATAGATCGACGCGACCCCGACAATCCCCACCGTGAACGCAAGCTTCAGGAGGAGAAAAATCAAGGCGCGGGCCGTCATCAGGTCTGTGCGGACACCTAGTCCGAAAAGCATGATGCCGAGTGCCACCACTGATGCGGCCGCGACGGCGATGCAAACCGTCCGAACGACCAGTCTGCGGTCCACCGGCTCTACGTTCGCACTCAGTATGGCAACCAAGTCATCCGTCTTCATGTTCTGGTCTCCCGGGCGATCGAGGCAGCCAGCATTTTGAGCCCACGGTGAATGTTCACTTTTACGGCCGATTCCGAGATACCGCATCGGTCTGCAGCTTCAGCTATGCTCTGTCCGTCCAGCTTTACAGCCTCGATGGCGCATCGCATGTTTTTCGGCAACCGCTCCATGAGCCGTCTGACGTCGTATGTACTCTCGGCGCTGACATTGTCGTCATGCGCCATGATCTGATCGGCCTCATCGATAGGCACTTCAGTGAACGAAGTGCGGGTTCGACGCAAGAAATCGATCAACTTGTAGCGCGCGATTGCATGCACCCACGGTGTCAACGGCTCCGCAGCGTCATAGGTATGTCGCTTGATGTGGATCGCCAATACCGCTTCCTGAACCAGATCTTCAGCCTCTGCCGCGCCTCTGCCAATGCCCGCAAGTTTGCCTTTGTAATATGCTCGCAGACGGCGGCTCAGTCGCTCGAGCAATGCGCGGTGCGAAACTGCGTCGCCATCCAGGCTCGCAAGCATCAGCGCCTTCAGTTCGATTTCGTTGGTCGTCATGCGTGCGTCATCTTGTTAGTTCGCCGGTCTACCGGGTTTGGTTACAGTCGCCGGCGCCTTGGTGGCGAAAAATCGTGGAACTCGCGAAGTTGGTCGTCTTGCATCTCAGTTGATCGTCTCAAGGAAGTCATCGTCCCGACGGCGTTCGCAGGCCATGCCAGGCGTCACGCACCTGGTGGTAGTGCACCTCCGGCAGATAGTCCGGTGTCTCAAGACGTAGCGTTCGGACATCGAGCCGGCCAGCCGCGCTCAGCAGCGAGTAAGATGCGATCACCCGGTCACGCTGACCCAGAATCTGCCGGGTGCGCGCGTTAGTCAGATCCTGCTGGGCGTTCAATACATCGACAGTGGTACGCTGGCCGGCCTGTGCTTCGCGTTGTACACCCCGCAAGGCGATCCCTGCAGCACGCACTTCCGACTCGGCCGCCGTGAGCGCGACCTTTGTTCCTTCGTTGGTCGCCCATGCGCTCGCCGCCGCGGTGCGCGACTGATTTCTGACCTGTTCGAGGACGATCCGGCTCTGTGCTGCGAGCTCCTTGGTCTGTCGGGTCTGCGACGCAGCCGTGCCGCCATCGTAAATCGGCACCCCGATCTGGCCGACGACCGACGCCTGGTCCGTACGCGCTGTACTCAAAGTCGTATCGGTCTGAACGCCGCGGCTGACGCTTCCCTGCACCGTCACCGTAGGCATCAGGCTGCTTTCCGTCACGCTGATAGTCGTCTGGGCAACGTCGGCATCAAATGCCGCTGCAAGAACCGCGGGATGTTCACGCATCGCCGCTTCCGTCGATTCCGGAAGGCCGGACGGCGACAAGCGATCCACCGTCGCGGCTGGGTTCAATTGAACCGGACGCTCTCCGATGACCTGTAGGAACACCGCGCGACTGACGGCGAGCGCGACTTCTGCGGCGTTGAGGTCCGCCAATCCCCGGCTCAGCCGTGCTTCGGCCTGTGCGGCATCGGTGGGCGTGACATCACCCGTATCAAGACGCTTGCGGGTAACGCCGAGAAGTTCGCGCAGAAAGGCGACATTGGTGCGCTGTGCTTCAACCAGCGCCTGGTTGGCAACCACATTCATATAGGCAGTGACCGCGTCCAACAGCACGCCTTGGCCAACGTTGCGCAACGCTTCTCGACCTGAGCGCACCTGAAATTCCGCCACCCGCACACTGTTCGCGGTCTTGAAGCCGTTGAAGAGCGTTTGAGTGACGGTAACCCCGATGGTCCATGGACGAAGCGTTGCGCCCTGCACGGAATTGTCAGGCAGGAGATTGCGGACCGCCTGCAGTCCGGTGCTCAGGCTCGCCAGGATTTGCGGGCGATAACCCGCCAGCGCCTGCGGAACATTTTCATCGGTCGCCCGCTGACCGGCACGCGCGGCGTTGCACTGCGGGTTGGCCTGATACGCCCTGACCAACACTTCCGGCAAGGTTTCCGCTCCCCCGGGCACTGCGACCAAGGAGAACGCCAGCGAGATTGCAAGAGAAGAGATGTGACGCACTCTCCTGGTTGTCTGAATCGGACTGAGCGATGATTTTCGCATGTCTTGTCACCGGTTTGCGTCACTTGCGACGTTACGGAAATTGGGGATACCTTCGAGTTCTAAGGAGCGACGGGCTCGCTTTGCGCCGAGAGCTTCACCTTGGCGTCCGATTTCAGACGCCTTTCCTTCACCAGGCCATAGATCGCCGGGATCACGATGAGCGTCAGCAGCGTCGATGAGATCATGCCGCCAATCATCGGGACCGCGATGCGCTGCATGATTTCGGACCCGGTCCCGGTGCTCCACATGATCGGCAGCAAACCCGCCATGATGGCGACGACCGTCATCATCTTCGGCCGCACCCGTTCCACCGCGCCTTCCATGATGGCGTCGTAAAGGTCGTGACGCGTCAAAGCGCGGCCTTCGGCGTCGCGTCTTGCTTTGATTTCCGTGAGCGCTTGATTGAGGTAGATCAGCATCACGACGCCGGTTTCGGCCGCGACGCCGGCTAACGCGATGAATCCAACCACGACTGCCACCGACAGGTTGAAGCCCAGCCACCACATCAGCCAGAGCCCGCCCACCAGAGAGAATGGCAGCGACAGCATGACGATCAACGTATCCGTGATCGAGCGGAAGTTGAGATACAGCAGGAGAAAAATGATCAGCAGCGTCACAGGCACCACGATCTTCAGACGCGCCGTCGCGCGTTCGAGGTACTCGAACTGGCCACTCCAGACGACGTAGGATCCCGGCGGGAACTGGATGCTGGCCTTCACCGCCTGCTGCGCGTCGGCCACGTAGCCGCCGAGATCGCGGTCACGGATATCGACGTAGATATAGACGGCCAGTTGGCCGTTCTCGGTCCGGATCGACGTCGGGCCGCGTGACGGTGCAACTTTGGCAACCTCCCCGAGCGGCACCGCGCCGCCGCCCGGCATCGGCACCAGAACGTCGTTGGCAATGGCCTGCGGACTGTCGCGCAAGTCCCGGGGATAACGCATGTTGACGCTGAAGCGCTGGCGGCCCTCGACCGTCGTGGTCACGGTCTGCCCGCCCAGCGCTGTCGCAATGACGTCCTGAACGTCCTGAATCATGATGCCGTAGCGCGCCAACGCTGCGCGATCCGGCGTGACGTCGAGATAGTATCCGCCGATGCCCCGCTCAGCGTAGGCCGACGATGTTCCGGGCACGGTCTTGATGACCTGCTCGATCTGCTTTGCAAGTTTGTCCATTTCGACCAAATCAGTGCCGATCACCTTGACCCCGACCGGCGTGCGGATGCCGGTGGACAACATGTCGATCCGCGCCTTGATCGGCATGGTCCAGGCGTTCGAGACACCAGGAAACTGCAGGGACTTGTCCATCTCTGCGATCAGGCCATCAATCGTCATACCCGGCCGCCATTGCTCCTTGGGTTTCAGATTGACAACAGTCTCGAACATCTCGGACGGGGCCGGGTCAGTTGCGGTTGCTGCACGGCCGGCCTTGCCGTAGACCGACGCCACCTCTGGAAACGACCGGATGATCCTGTCTTGGGTCTGCAGAAGTTCACCCGCCTTGGTGACTGATATACCGGGCAGCGTCGTCGGCATATAGAGCAGCGTACCCTCGTTCAGATTCGGCATGAACTCGGTGCCGAGTTGCCGCGCGGGCCACACGGTCACAGCGAGCACCGCGAGCGATATAAGGATCACTAAAGTCTTAGCGCGCATGACGGCCTTGATGACAGGTCGATAGATCCAGATCAGGAAGCGATTGATCGGGTTCTTGTGCTCCGGAACGATCCGGCCGCGTACAAAAATGATCATTAATGCGGGAACGAGAGTCACCGACAGCAAAGCCGCCGCCGCCATTGCAAATGTCTTGGTGAATGCCAGGGGGCTGAACAGCCGGCCTTCCTGCGATTCCAGCGTGAAGATCGGCATGAACGACACGGTGATGATCAGCAGGCTGAAAAACAGCGCCGGACCCACCTCAGAGGCGGCCTCGATCAGGATATCGACCCGAGAGCGTCCCGGCTCGGCTCGTTCCAGATGTTTGTGCGCGTTTTCGATCATCACGATCGCCGCGTCCACCATGGCGCCGATAGCAATGGCGATGCCACCGAGGCTCATGATGTTGGAGCCTAACCCGAGCAGCTTCATCGCGCCGAACGCCATCAGCACGCCGACCGGCAGCATGATGATGGCCACCAAGGCGCTGCGGATATGCAGCAGGAAGACGATACACACCAACGCCACGACGACACTCTCCTCAAGGAGCGTGTGCTTGAGCGTGGCGATGGCCGCATTGATCAACTCGGATCGGTCATAGACCGGAACGATCTCGACCGATTTGGGCAAACTGCTGGCGATCTCCTTGAAGCGCTTCTTGACGTTGTCGATGACATCGAGTGCATTAACGCCGAAGCGCTGCAGCACGATGCCGCTCGCAACCTCCCCTTCTCCATTCAATTCGGTGATGCCGCGCCGCTCGTCCGGACCGAGTTCGACCCGGGCGACATCGCGCAGCAGGACCGGCGTGCCGCCACTGGTCTTGAGGACAATGTTGCCAAGGTCATTTATGTTTTTCAGATAACCTTCGCCGCGAATGACATATTCGAACTCCGAGAGTTCGACAGTGCGGCCGCCGACATCAGCATTGCTGGCGCGGATCGCATCGCGCATCTTCTGCATCGTGATGCCGAGATCGCGCATGCGCTGCGGATTGAGGATGACGTTATACTGTTTGACGAAGCCCCCGACGCTTGCCACCTCGGCCACGCCCTCCGCCTTGGCGAGAGCGAACTTCAGATTCCAGTCCTGAATCGCGCGCGTGTCGGAGAGATTCAATTCCTTCGACATCACCGCATATTGGTAGACCCAACCGACGCCCGTGGCGTCCGGCCCCATGGTCGGCGTTACGCCAGCCGGCAACCTTGATGCCGCGCCATTGAGAAATTCAAGTACACGAGAACGCGCCCAGTAGATATCGGTGCCGTCCTCAAAGATGACGTAGACAAACGAGACGCCGAAAAACGAGAACCCTCGCACGACCTTTGATCGCGGCACGGTGAGCATCGCCGTCGTCAACGGATACGTGACCTGATCCTCGATCACCTGCGGTGCTTGTCCAGGATATTCAGTATAAACAATCACCTGCGTGTCGGAGAGATCCGGAATGGCGTCCAGCGGCAGGTGGGCGAGGGCGTAGAGTCCGGCGGCGGCAGCGAATCCGGCGCCGAAAAAAACCAGCAACAAGTTGCGGGCCGACCAGGCAATCAGGCGGGCGATCATGGTTGAGCTCCCGCTTCCGAAAAGCCCTTGAGCGCAGCCTTCAGATTGCTCTCCGCATCGATCAGGAAGTTGGCTGAGACAACGATCGGCTCGCCTTCGGTGACGCCATCGCGAATTTCGACATAGCCGTCACCCCGATGACCAAGTTTGACCTCGCGCGGTTCAAAACGCCCCTGCCCTTTGTCGACGAAGACCGCCTGCCTGGAGCCAGTATCCAGAACGGCGCTTTCCGGAATGGCGAGCACCGCCACGGGGCTTCCAGTGTTGATCTCCGCATCCACATACATATCGGGAAGCAACGCGCCATCCGGATTGGACAACTCGATCCGCACCCGGGCGGTTCGTGTCTCGCGGTTCACTTGCGGATAGATCACGCTGATCTTCCCGGCGAACTCTCGGTTAACAAAGCTGCGGGCCTTCACAGCCACCGGCTGCCCGACAGCAAGCGCACCAAGATCGCGCTCCGCAATGTCGATCATTGCCCAAACGACGGACGTGTCCGCAACCCGGAACAGAACATCGCCCGGCTGTGCGCGCATGCCTTCGACCGCATTGCGCTCAAGCACGATACCGTCGCGCGGCGCCGACCAATCGATCGTAATCGGAACGGTCCGGCTTTTTTCCATGGCCACGATAGCGGCATCCGGAACGTCGAGGTTCATGAGCCGCTGACGCGAGCCGCGGCCATACCGTTCCACGCCACCGATCGTTGGCGAATTGATCGTCGCGATGTATTCGGCCGCGGCCGACGCGACGGCGGGACTATAGACCTCCATCAACGGCTGCCCCTTTTTGACCTGGGTGCCCGTGGTCACGTCCGCGACCTTCTGCACCCAGCTCTCCGCACGCATCGAGATGACCGAGATGCGGCGCTCGTCCAGTTGGATTGTCCCGGGCGCCCGCACCAACGTCCGGATCACGCGCCGTGACGCGGGTTCGGATTTGACGCCAGTACGCTGGATCTTCCCTGGCGAAAGCTTCACCGATCCGTCGTCGCTGTCCTCGCCCTCATAGACCGGGATGTAATCCATCCCCATCGAATCTTTTTTCGGCGTCGGCGACGTATCCGGCAGTCCCATCGGATTGCGGTAGTATTTGATTTTACGCTCCGTAGTGCCACCGGCGGATGTTGTCGCTGGCGACAGCGTGTCCGGAGCCGCCTCGTCAAAACTGACGTCGGCGCCCACCGACACGCCCCGATAGTCGCGGCCATCCCCGGTCTTCCTGGGCGTCAGCGAATACGCAGGCTTGCCGTCCGGATCCTGAAAATAGATCGGCGCGGAATTTCCTTCCGCCACTGCGGGTGTAACGATGGCGATGCCGGGTACCAGCGGCCGCTGTGCGCCCGCGACGAATCCAATGCCTGCTGCCGCGATCAACGCGGCAGCAACGCTTATGAGAACAGCGCGGGTCATTTCTGCGCCGTGATGACGAGCTTGTTCTCGACGGTGCCGGTCTCGCCCTGAACCTTGGCGCCGAGCGAAAGCTGCCAGCGCCCCGCCATTCCGAACGTCGCCTTGAACCTGTAGCTGCCCGGCTCCGCGCCCGGAGCAGGCACGATCTTCGTCGCCATCTCCTGCATGCCGTCCGGGGCCATGTCGAGACGGGTCGCGAAGATGACAGCATCTGGCACCGGCTTGCCGGTCTTCGTGTTCATCAGTCGGACGGTGATGACCTTGTCGGGCCCGGCTTGGACGGTCTTATCGACCAGCTCAAACCTGTAGTCCTTGATGTCCGCCAAAGCGGCCGTGCTTGCGCCACCGATTGCGGCAGCGATCAGCGCAGCCTGCAAGGCGTGCGCGAAGTTAAACGTCTTCATGTTCGTAGTCCTCGATTGTCCTAGGTCTGCCGCAAGGCGGCATGCGGCATCTGCGCGAACTTGCGTCCACGCGGCAGCAATCGGCGCTTAAGCGCCGGTCAGACCAAGTTTCGAGGGGGGTGATCCGGCGGAGAACCGTCGAGGCCATCGGCAATCCGATCGTCGAAAGCCGTGAGCGGACAGTGTACTGGCAGAGGCGCTCGGATTCCGATTGCCACAGGAGGCTGCGCCTGTGCAACGCCCACCGCGCACATCGCACGAAGCGGACAATCCTGGCAATCGTTGCTCTTTTGTGTCTCCGGACAGCAAGGCATGTCGGCGGACATTGCCGACATATCGCTCATCTCGGCAGCCGACAGCCGCTTCGCCGCCGCTGGCGTGACCAGCGGCGAAGCAACAAGCCCGGCAATCGCAAAGATCGCGAGCAAACGACCAATGAACCGACAAAAATTCATAGTCCAATATCCCACAGGATCATGGACTTGGGAAGGCCCATCGCATCACAAACCCGCCATAGGCGGAAAACGATCAGATCACAGCTACCAGCGGCATGGTTAAAAGATCAGTCTCAACGAGCGATATCGCCGCCGATGAACCGCATGTACGTTCGCCGGCTGGAGGCGTCGAAAAGAACGACGTTATAGGGATCGAACCGGCTGCCCTCCATCCCCGGTGATCCCAAAGGCATGCCGGGAACCGCCAATCCGACCGCGTTTGGGCGTTCCTTCAATAGTCGTCGCAGGGCCGCTGCGGGTACATGACCTTCAATGACGTATCCATCCGCCTCCGCCGTATGACATGCCGCGAGGTCGGCAGGTACGCGAAGGCGTTTCCGGACCGCATGAAGATCCGCCGTTTCCTCGATCGTCACGGTGAAACCAGCTTCTTTGAGATGGCGCACCCAACCCGAGCAGCAACCGCAATCTGGATCCTTATGAACCAAGACAACGGTTTCCGCAGCGGAGGTAGCGCTGTCTGGAAAAGCCAGTAGCGCGGCTGTGAGCCCCAGAACACTCCTGCGAGTCAAAACGGCTGGATATTTGCCTGAGATATCCATGTCGCGGGTCCGTACTTCGTTGGCCATCGAGACTACTCCAAACATTTCTTCCTCCGAACAAACTTCTAACTGACCGATGTCGAAACCGATTCCTCACTGGATTTGGACGCCGCGGGTTGCTTGTCCAGATCCTTGGACCACGATCGGTAGTAGGCGACGGCCGTCATGAGCGCGATTCCAGACACACTCACGATCATCTGCGCGAGAAGCGAGTCGGAGATCAGTTCGAGAAGGAAATGACCGACGAAGGAGAGAAACACTCCGACGCAGAACACCTCCAATGAACGCTGACCGCAGATGATCAGTGGGCGAAGCCAGCGCGAGGTCAACCCGGGCCAACTGAAGGGGAGAAACCGAACGACCAGAATGGCCAAGGCAACGAAGTGCAGAACCCGATATGGCGCGAGGTTTGTCTTGTCGTTAGGATTGAATGCGCCCAACAGCCCCTCAGGGATTTGTTTTCCAAGCGGCCCGACGTAACCTGCAACCGTCATAAGCAGCGCAAATCCCAGATATACGAAACAGATCGATATGATCGCGGGCGACCGAATGAATCTCTGCAGCCGCGACGCTCCACCGAGCGCGCTCCAGGCCCCAAGCACGAAGAGGAGTTGCCATGTAAACGGGTTGAAATACCAAACACCCGATGGGTACGCGGAAAGATTCCACCCGAATTGGCGTGCAGCGAAATAGAGGACGAGCGAGCTCGCGATTGCAAGGTCTGGCCGCCGAAGCATCAGCCACAATTGCAGCGGAAATGCTGCCATCAGAACGATATAGAGCGGGAGAACGTCGAGATTCAAAGGCTTGAATTTGAGCAGCAGGCCTTGCATTAAGGTCAGCATCGGACGGTCGATCAACCCTGCAACGTTGAATTCATCCACAAGGTGAGAATGATTGTAGGCTTCCGCGACCCAGCCGATTGCCGCGATATAGAAAACGAACAGCAGCACGTGCGCGATATACAATTGCCAAACGCGTTTTATTAGGCGAGCGGTTCCTGCAACGAAGCCTTGAACGAGCATGCTCTTGGCGTAGACAAATGCGGCCGTATAGCCGGAAATGAAGACGAAGATATCCGCTGCGTCGCTGAAGCCATAATTTCTGGTCGTGAGCCACGCGACCGCGTTATTCGGGACGTGATCGAGAAAGATTGCCCAGTTCGCAAGGCCGCGGAAAAGATCGAGGCGGAGATCACGGCCTTTGGCAGGAAGGAAAGCACGAATTGTCATGAAAACTCTTGGCGACGGTTTCAGAAAGGCGAGGACGTTTACGTTTGTGACGACCCGACCGGGGAAAGGCACTTCGTCTCGAACGATAGCCCGATCAGACGCTAGACATCGATCTAGCGCCTGATCGATTGTCAGCTCATCTAGCCTGCCATGGCGCGGCAGCTTCCCGCGCACTGCTTGCAGGCCTTGACGCAATCGTCCATGCCGCCGATGCGTTCGCAGTCCTTCGCACACTCGGTGCAAATTCCCGCGCACTCGCCGCAGACGTGCTTGTGGTGAGGCGTATTTAGCAACATGAAATGAGCGGCCGTGCGGCAGATCTCGGCGCAGGCCATCATAAGCCTGAAGTGCTGGGGTTCGATATGTTTGCCCCCAGTTTCCAGACAATGGGTCATGGCTGTTCCGGTCTCACTTTCGATGAGCCGGGCATGAAATGCGTTCGCCAGACCAACAATTACCCCACGCGAAACAGCGACCAGGCAATTTCGATACGAATACACTCCGGTCGGCGCAGCAACCATCTCGCGGTAGGTTCGAACTGCTTTCACCGTGGGATCGATGCCCTGCAAGATAACCGAAAGCGTATCTCCACCCGCCATGTTGGCCAGCTTCGCGATCTGGCGAATGTCACCACTGGTCGCTCGCCTGATCGGAAACCGTCTTTGCGCGAAGGCTTTTTCCATAACTGTTCTGGTGCCGCCGCTCCCACCCGCACTTGTCATCGGTAACTCCACCTTGTTTAGAGCAGTCGATCCAGCGATCGTATTCGATGGTCGGACTGCCGCCGCGACGTCGGATCAGCTCAAGGGTCGCTCCCTTGCAGAGCTTTCACCCAATTCGGCGCGGCGGCCTAGGAACCGCCGCGCCGAAGAGCCGTCACTTTCCTTTTTGCATCTTCGTGATCGTGATTCCGGCGGTAGTGCGTTCGGCTTCAAACTGCACTTTGTCGCCAACCTTCACTTGCTTCAGCATCGCAGGATCCTGGACACGAAAAACCATCGTCATCCCGTCTTCATTCATGTCGAGGCTCTTGATCGGACCGTGCTTGAGGGTGATCTTTCCCGCCGATTCGTCGATTTTCTTCACTTCGCCATTGACCATTGCCGCTTGAGCAACGGCGGATACTGCCGTAAAGGCCAGCGAGAGAGCGAGGGCTACGGCTGCGATTTTATTGATCTTCATGGTTCTTTCCTTTCGGCTGGATGGATTTCGCGCGTCACTTGACGACGATCGTGCCGACCATGCCCGCTTCCCGATGCCCGGGAATCAGACACGAGTATTCGAACTCGCCGGCCTGGGTGAATTTCCAGACGATCTCGTCCGTCTTCTTTGGAGCAAGCCGCTTGCCATTCGGATCATCGTGCTCCATGTCAGGATTCTTCTTCATCGCCTCACCATGCTTGAGGTTCTCCGCCGTTGTGGCGAGGATGAATTCGTGGTCGAGTTCGCCATTGTTACGCAGCACAAACTTGATCTGCTCGCCCTTCTTCACCTCGACTTTCGCCGGCATGAACATCATCTTGCCGTCCATCTCGCCCATCGTTACTTGAACAATCCTGGCAGGCTTTTTCAGGTCGCCGGGCTCGCCGGCCGAGAAACCTTCGTGACCGTGACCTGCAGGTCCCGCGCCCGCCCAGGCGGATGCGGACAGGACCACCGTCGCAAACAGCGCGATGCCAGTTTGATGCTTCTTCATTTTTCGGTTCCTTTGTTGATCGTACGCTTCAGTCTTCCCGTTGCCGCCTACATCCCCTTCATGCCTTTCATTCCCTTCATCGCTTTCATCTCGGTCGGCTTGGCCGACTCTTTCGGCTTGTTCTGCCGCGGTGCTTCAGCCGGTGGCGCGTCGACCTTGTAGGCGACAGTACCCTTCGGATAATCATAGGGACCGGGATCCTTGTAATCGTCGCGGCCCAGTCCCTCGCGGATCTTCATGACGGAGAACATGCCGCCCATTTCGATCGGCCCGAATTGGCCGGAACCGGTCATCATCGGCAGCGTGTTGTCCGGTGCGGGCATTTCCATTTCGCCCATCGCCATCCCGGTCGACCCCATCACCATGGCGTCCGGCGCCAGCTTGCCGACTGCTTTCGCCAGATCCTTCTTCGAGACACCGATCATGTTGCGCATGTCGTGGCCCATCGCGTTCATGGTGTGGTGCGACTTGTGGCAGTGGAACGCCCAATCGCCGGGATTGTCGGCGACGACGTCGAACGCCCGAACCGCACCGACCGGAACGTCGGTCGTGGTCTCCGGATACTGAGCGCTTTCCGGCACCCAGCCGCCATCGGTGCAACTCACGACGAACTTATGTCCGTGAAGATGGATGGGATGATTGGTCATGGTGAGATTGCCGATCCGAACGCGCACGCGATCGTTGAGGCGCACCGGCAGCGGATCGATCCCGGGAAACACCCGGCTGTTCCAGGTCCACATGTTGAAGTCGGTCATCTCGTTGACC
>JAGVII010000136.1 GCA_020056155.1 Afipia sp. | reverse complement strand
TGCGCGCCGAGCTTCATCGCCGCATCGATGGCTTCGACGTTCCCGACGCCCTCATAGAGGGTGTAGATCGCCTCGTTGATCATCGGCAGCAGGATGCGGTTGACGATGAAGGCCGGAAAGTCTTCCGAGACGGCAATCTGCTTGCCCATCGCGGTGACAAAGGCGCGCGCCGCGTCGAACGTGGCATCGTCGGTGGCGATGCCGCGGATCAGTTCCGCCAGTTCCATCACCGGAACCGGGTTCATGAAATGGATGCCGATGAATTTCTCGGGGCGGTCCGTTGAGGCTGCAAGCCGGGTGATCGAAATCGACGACGTGTTCGACGCGATAATCGCTTCGGGCTTCAGCACCGCGCAGAGATCGTGGAAGATCTTGCGCTTGACCTCTTCCTTTTCAACCGCCGTCTCGATCACGAGATCGCATGCGGCCAGACCATCGAGGCTGTCGGACGAGACGATTTTGGCCAGAGCCTTCTTGTGCGCGTCTTCGGTGATGGTCTTCTTGGCGACCTGACGCGACAGGTTGCCGTTAATGGTGGCCATCGCGGACTTCAGACGATCGGCGGACACATCGTAGAGTACGACACTGAATCCGGCGAGCGCGGCAACATGCGCGATGCCGTTGCCCATCTGCCCCGATCCAATAACACCAACCGTCTTGATCGCTGCCATTCGCTTCCGGTCTCTGTGACTCTCGGTCTCGGGATACGGCCGTCACCTTGCCGCACCCTCTTTAACATTACGTCAAAACACCGGCCCCGGGTTCGGAATTCCCGCCGGGCCGGTGCGTAACATAACACGGTCCGGGCGCATCGCGCGCCCGGATGCCGATCTTAAAGCGCCGCCGTCAGTTCCGGGACAACCTGGTAGAGATCGGCGACCAGGCCGTAATCCGCCACCTGGAAGATCGGCGCGTCTTCATCCTTGTTGATCGCGACGATCACCTTGGAGTCCTTCATGCCGGCCAGATGCTGGATCGCACCGGAGATACCGATGGCGATGTACAGTTCAGGCGCGACCACCTTGCCGGTCTGGCCGACCTGCCAGTCGTTCGGCGCGTAGCCAGCGTCCACCGCGGCACGCGAAGCGCCGACGCCGGCGCCCAGCTTGTCCGCCAGCGGCTCGATGTACTTGGTGAAGTTCTCGCGGCTCTGCATGGCGCGGCCACCAGAGACGATGATCTTCGCCGAAGTCAGTTCAGGACGATCGCTCTTGGCGACTTCCTCGCCGACGAAGCTCGACAGCGCCGGATCGGCCGCAGCCGCGGCGTTCTCGACCGGCGCGCTGCCGCCATCGCCGACAGCGGCGAACGTCGAAGTCCGCACAGTGATGACCTTCTTGGCATCCTTAGACTTCACGGTCTGGATCGCGTTGCCGGCATAGATCGGCCGCTCGAACGTGTCGGGCGAAACCACCTTGATGATTTCGGAGATCTGCATCACGTCGAGCAAAGCTGCGACGCGCGGCATCACGTTCTTGAAGCGCGAGGTCGCAGGCGCGACGAACGCGTCATACGATCCGCCCAGCGAGACGATCAGCGCGGCCAGCGGCTCGGCGAGATCGTGCTCGAGGCTCGCGTCTTCCGCGACAAGAACCTTGGTCACGCCCTTGAGCTTCGAGGCGGCTTCGGCGGCAGCCTTGGTGCCTTCACCGCCACCGGCCACGAGAACGTGGACCTCGGCGCCGAGCGCGGCCGCAGCCGTCAGCGCCTTGTTGGTGGCATCCTTCAGGGTGGCGTGGTCGTGTTCAGCAATCAGCAGCGTGGCCATCAGAGCACCCCGGCTTCGTTCTTGAGCTTCGATACCAGTTCAGCGACGTCCTTGACCTTGACGCCAGCCTTGCGGCCGGGAGGCTCGGTGGTCTTGAGAACTTCGAGACGCGGCGAAAGATCGACGCCGAAGCTGTCGGCGGTCTTTTCGTCGATCGGCTTCTTCTTCGCCTTCATGATGTTGGGAAGGCTTGCATAGCGCGGCTCGTTGAGGCGCAGGTCGGTGGTGACGATCGCCGGTCCCTTGACCTTCACCGTCTGCAAACCTCCATCGACTTCGCGCGTGACCTTGAAATCCGATCCGTCGACTTCGAGCTTGGAGGCGAATGTCGCCTGCGCCCAGCCGAGCAGCGCAGCCAGCATCTGGCCGGTCTGGTTGCTGTCGTCGTCGATCGCCTGCTTGCCGAGGATCACGAGGCCCGGCTTTTCCTCTTCGACGACGGCTTTCAGAATCTTGGCGACGCCGAGCGGCTCGACGGTGCTGTCGGTCTTCACCAGGATGCCGCGGTCGGCGCCCATGGCGAGACCGGTGCGGATCGTCTCCGACGCCTGCGCGGGTCCGATCGACACCACCACAACCTCGGTCGCCTTGCCGGCCTCCTTCAGGCGCAGGGCTTCCTCGACGGCGATTTCGTCGAACGGATTCATCGACATCTTGACGTTGGCGAGTTCAACACCCGACCCGTCGCTCTTGACGCGAATTTTGACGTTGTAGTCAACGACGCGCTTAACCGGCACCAGAACCTTCATCGGTTCCCTTTCGTCCTGAAATGGGTTGATCACATCCACTTTAAAGCGGTTGGCGGCGGAACCTAATGGTCCCGCCAATCCGGGTCAACGCGCGAAAACTGGAAAACGAGGAAGGTATACCTAATATCAGCACTCAACGGTTCTGACCTGGCACCCAGAGAACGTCCCGGGCTCCGTTGTCATTGACCGACCGGCCGGCCACGAAAAGAAAATCCGACAACCGGTTGAGATATTGCACGGCTGCATCGCTCACCGGTTCGTCCGGCTGGGATGCCAGTTCCACCACCATCCGCTCCGCCCGGCGGCAGACCGTTCTTGCAAGGTGCAGGTGGGCGGCAGCCGGTGTTCCGCCAGGCAAAATGAACGAGTTCAGCGGCGCGAGATCGGCATTGAGCGCATCGATATCCTGCTCGAGACGTTCGACCTGCGTGGTCAGCACGCGCAACCGTTCGGCCTTGCCCTCCCGCTGCGGCACGGCCAGATCGGCACCGAGATCGAACAGATCGTTTTGCACCCGCCCGAGCATGGCATCGATGGCCGGAGCCTGCGCCAGATGAAGGCGGGCCACGCCGATCACGGCATTGGTCTCATCGACGGTTCCATACGCGCTGACGCGAAGATCGTATTTCGGGCGGCGTTCGCCACTGCCGAGCGCCGTGGTGCCGTCGTCGCCAGTGCGCGTGTAAATCCGGTTGAGAATGACCATCGCGTCGATCCCGTGTTGGCGGTTAATCCAGTCCGATCAGCCCTTACCAAGCGCCCAGACGGCGAGCATCGCAATCACGATGGCGATGAACTGGAGCAACACGCGCAACCGCATCAGCCTCTGCGAGGTGTTGGGCGAGCCGCCGCGCATCATGTTGAACAGACCGAGCATCAGCACGACGGTGACCGCGGCCAATGCGAGGGGAAGAGCTATGCTTGAGAGGAGCGATGTCATGGGGGGTAGATAACACCGCCGACGGCCTCGCGCCATCGCCCTCCGGAAAATGTGGGAGAGAACCTTTTGGCTTCTCAACCGTACATGACTTTAGATGCCCGGCGCGGTAAATTATGGATGCAATGGATCAGGGTGAAACGTGAGGCTGTTCCGAGACGCTTTCGACATCGCGCTTGATGCATTTTACACGTTCCTGGCCGATGACGGCTGGGCGATCGCCAGTCACATTGCCCTGTCGGCGCTGATGGCGCTGTTTCCCTTCCTGATCGTCATTACTGCCCTTGCAGGCGTCTTCGGCTCCAAGGATCTTGCCGACCGGGCCGCCGAGATGATGCTGGACGCCTGGCCCTCGCAGGTCGCCGACGCGCTGTCCGGCGAGATTCACAACGTGCTGACGCAATCGCATGGCGGAACGCTGACCATCGGTCTCGTACTCTCGATCTACTTCGCATCGAACGGCGTTGAGAGCCTGCGCGTCGGCCTCAACCGCGCCTATAGCGTGGTCGAACAGCGCAGTTGGTACTGGCTGCGCCTGGAATCCATCGGCTACACCATGGTCGCCGCGGTGATGTCGCTGGCCATGGCCTTCCTGATCGTGCTCGGGCCGCTCATTCTGGCGACAGCCCGGCGCTATATCCCGCTACGGGTCGAACCCAACGAAAATCTTTTCAACCTCCTGCGCTATGGCCTCACGATCCTGGCTCTCATCGTGGCGCTGACCATTTTGCACAAATGGCTGCCCGCAGGCACCCGCAAGCTGCGCCAGATCATGCCGGGCATCGTGGTCACGATGCTCGCGTCGCTGGTGTCCGGCGTGATGTTCGGAAAGTATCTTGAGCGCTTCGCCAGCAATTACGTCACGACCTACGCCGGCCTGGCGTCGGTGATGATCGCGCTGGTGTTTCTGTATTTCATCGCCGCGATTTTCATCTACGGCGGCGAACTCAATGCGTCGATCGTCAAATGGCAGAAGGCTTCAAAATAAATTGCGCGTACTCTGGCCGCAAAACCGGTTTCCACTTTTGCGGAGTACGCGCTAGCGCCGCCTCGCCTGAAGAAGCGCCATCGCCAGCGCGCGCGGACTGACCGGCTTGGTCAGAAACGCATCGGCGCCCGCGGCGCGCGAGGCTGCCTCATCTTCCGCGCGGCCGGATACGCCGATGATAACGATGCGCCCGCGGCTCCCTTCGAGCGCGCGGACGCGGCGGATCGTCTCGATACCGTCGATGCCCGGAAGCACCATATCCATCAGCACCGCGTCAAAATCACCTTGCGCAATCCGCTCCGGCGCCGCCTCGCCGCGTCCGATGAATTCGGCGTGATGGCCAAGTTCCGTCAGAATGGCGTTGAGCACGACCCGGCCGAATGGATTGTCCTCGATGCTGAGAATGCGGAGGCCTTGCGACGGACGCGGCGGCATGTCCGATCCCGGCGCAGCCGTCAGCGCCTTCGCCCGCTTCACCGTAACCGTCAGCACGAACGTCATGCCGCCGCCGCTGCGCTGGGTCGCGGTGATGTCGCCCCCCATCGCGCGGGCAAGCTGCTTGACCGACGACAACCCGAGGCCCGCGCCGCCGAAGCGGGAAGCGATGCTGACATTGGCCTGCGAGAACGGCTTGAACAAGCGCCTGATCTCGGCAAGCGAGAGGCCAATGCCGCTGTCGGAGACCGCAAACGCGATGCTGAGCTTGTCGCCGGAGGCAGCGTTGACCGAGACATCGAGGGCCACCGTGCCCTGCGGCGTGAACTTGACCGCGTTGTCGATCAGGTTCTCGAGTGCCGCGCGCAGACGCACCGGATCGCCAATCACGAAGGCCGGCAATGTCTCGGCGATTCCAACCTGCGATTGCAGACCCTTCGCGGCAGCACGGCCGGCCAGCGAATCTCCGATCGCGCGTGACAGCGCCTGGAGATCGAAGAAATCCTGGCGCACGGCGAGCCCGGCGGTGTCGTGGCGCGCGGCATCGACAAACAGCGTCGCCAGCGCCGCCAGATGTTCCGCGCCGACCTTGATCGTTTCCACCCAGCGCCGCTCCCGCTCGCCGAGTTCGGAGGTCGCCAGCAGCGAACTGATCGCCAGAATGCCGGTCAGCGGCGTCCGGACTTCGTGGGCGAACGCGGCCAGCGCGGCCTCGACGATGCGCGATTCCGGATCCGGCCGTTTGGCTCGCCGCTTCGCGGAGGGCTTGGCGGCGGCCTTTTTCACGCTGGTCTTTCTCGATGCAGCCTTTTTCGCAGGCGTTTTTTTCGCACGCGCCTTTTTCGCCGCGCGCGTCTTTCGCGCAGGCGTTTTCGCGCCAGGCTTGACGCGCGTCTTCAGGCTGCGCTTGACGCGCGACTTCGCCGCCATGATTCCCCACCCATCTGGCGTCCAACATGACACGCCCGGGGCTGCAGAGTCACGCCACCGCGGGTTTAAGGCTGGTTAATACCAACAAGACGCCGCACCCCGGCCGGCGTCGTCCCGCCGGCCCGCAAATCCCGCAGCGCCGTGGACCGCGTCGATTTCGACAGCTTCTGCCCGGCTTCGTCCAGCACGAGGGCGTGATGGCGGTATATCGGCTGCGGCAGCCCGAGCAATTCCTGCAGCAGGCGATGCACACCGGTCGCCCAGAACAGGTCCTGGCCCCGTACGATGTGAGTCACGCCCTGCAAGGCGTCGTCGATAACCACCGAGAGATGATAGCTCGTCGGTGTGTCCTTCCGGGCGAGGATGACATCGCCCCACTGTTCAGGCCGTGCCGGAACAGTGCCGGTTTCGCCATCGGGGCCCGCGCCCTGCTCCGTCCATGACAGAATGCCCGCGCGCGCCGCTGCCTCGGTCATGTCAAGCCGCAGGGCATAGGGCGCGCCCGAAACCGTTTTCCGGTCACGCTCGGCAACGGACAGGCGCCTGCCGGTGCCGGGATAGACCGGGGCGCCATCGGGATCGCGCGGCCACGGTCCGGTCCGGTCCTTCGCATCGACCAGCCGGGCGATCTCCGCACGACTCTCGAATGCCGGATACAGCAGGCCATCGCGCATCAAGCGGTCAGCAGCCTCGCGATAAAGCGCGAGGTGTTCCGACTGCCGCCGCACCGGTTCTTCCCACGCGATCCCAAGCCACGCGAGATCGTCGTAGATGGCCTGTTCGTATTCGGGCCGGCAGCGGGTGGCGTCGATATCCTCGATGCGCAGCAACAACCGTCCGCCGCTCTGCCGGGCAAGATCGAAATTCAGCAGCGCCGAGCGCGCGTGTCCGAGATGGAGAAATCCATTCGGGCTCGGTGCGAAACGGAAAACGGGTGGCGGCAATTGCACTCGTGTCCAATTCCCTTCATTCTCATGATCGGTTTTGGCATTCGTACCATATCAATGACAGTTCATCTCAACACGCAAGCGGACCTCGAAGACGCTGTTCACGCGCTGGTTCGTCTCGATCCCCGGCTCGGTCCCGTCGTCGACGTCGCCGGGATGCCGTCGCTGCGCCGGCGCGAGCCAGGTTTCGCGGGTCTTGCGGCCATCGTCTGCGGCCAGCAGCTATCGACCAAGGCCGCGGCCGCGATTTGGGGCCGCGTCAGCGCCACCTTCGATCCGTTTCATCACGACGCGTTGAAGAATGCGCGCGCCGACCGGCTCGGGCGCCTGGGCCTGTCGGCGGCGAAGATCAAATCGCTCAAGTTCATCGCGCGCGAACTGAGCGCGGAGCGGCTTAATCTTGAAGTGCTCGCGGAAGAAGACGCCGACGCCGCCCATGCGACGCTGACCAAGCTGCACGGTATCGGCCCATGGACCGCCGACATCTACCTGCTGTTTTGCCTGGGTCACGGCGACGCATGGCCCGCCGGCGATCTCGCGATCCAGGAAGCGATGCGGATCGGTCTTGGATTGAAGTCGCGTCCGACGGTGAAAGAGATGCAGCCGCTGGCGGAGCCATGGCGTCCGCTGCGCGGAGCGGCGGCGCATCTGTGGTGGTCGTATTATCACGCGATCAAAAAACGCGAAGGCGTGATCGCAGGAACTGCAACTGCAACTGCAACTGCGCCAAAGACACAGGCAAAGAAAGCACCGGGAAAAGCGAAATCCGTTTCAAACACCAAATCAGTTTCAAACAAACCCCGCGTCGCAAAAACGTCAGCGAAGACGACGAAGAATGCGCTACCAAAGAAAGCTGCAAAGAGAGCGGCGAAGAAAACGGGAGTGCGGAAATGACATCGTCCACTCAGTTCATCGTGGAGCGCAACGATCTTGCGAAATGCAGGGTGATCGAGACGCCGCTGCCAGGTGTGATGCAATTGCCCGAGAACGGGCTGCTGGTGAGGGTCGATCGCTTCGCATTCACCGCGAACAATATCACCTACGCGATGATGGGCGACCAGTTGAAGTACTGGCATCTGTTTCCCACACCCGAGGGCTTCGGCAACATTCCGGTATGGGGTTTCGGGCGGGTGATTGAATCCCGTCATCCGGATATTGCCGCCGGCGAGGTGCTGTTCGGTTACCTGCCGATGGCGACGCATCTCGTGATCGAGGCGACCGACGTTAAGAAGACCGGCTTCCGCGACGCCGCCGCGCACCGGCAAAGCGTTTCGCCGGTCTACAATGCGTATTCCCGCGTCACCGGCGACCCGGCATTCGAAGGCCGCAATGGCGACTATCAGGCGCTGCTTCGGCCGCTGTTCATGCTGTCGTTTCTGGTGGACGACTTCCTCGCCGACAAGGATTTCTTCGGCGCGGCGAGCGTCATCCTCTCCAGCGCATCGAGCAAGACGGCGTTCGGGCTGGCGTGGCTGCTGCATACCCACCGCAAGCCCGTGCGCGTGATCGGCCTCACCGCCGCAGGCAACGTGGATTTCGTCACATCGCTTGGCTGCTACGACGAGGCCGTGACCTACGACAAAATCGAATCGATGCCGGACCAGCCCGTCGCCTTCGTCGACATGGCCGGCAATCCCGAATTGCGCACCCGATTGCACAGGCATTTCGGCGACCGGATGGTCTACAGCGGGCGCGTCGGCCTCACCCACCAGGACGCAGCACCGGACGACGATTCGCTGCCCGGCGCCAAAC
>JAGVII010000362.1 GCA_020056155.1 Afipia sp. | reverse complement strand
TCAAAGCCGGAACGCGCATGACCGACACGATCAAAACCGACGTCCTGATTATCGGCGCAGGCCCCTGCGGACTGTTCGCTGTGTTCGAACTGGGCCTGCTCGACATGAAGGTGCATCTGGTCGACATCCTCGACAAACTGGGCGGCCAGTGCGCGGAGCTTTATCCGGAGAAACCGATCTACGACATTCCGGCGATTCCGATGGTGACGGGGCAGGGCCTCACGGATGCGCTGATGGAGCAGATCAAGCCGTTCAATCCGACCTTCCATCTCAACGAAATGGTCGAGACCATCGAGAAGATCGGCGATCCGCTGTTTCGCGTGACGACCGATGCCGGGCAGGTGTTCGAAACCAAGGTCGTGGTGATCTCGGCGGGCGGCGGCTCGTTCCAGCCGAAGCGTCCGCCGGTGCCGGGCATCGAGGCCTATGAAGGCACCTCGGTGTTCTATGCCGTGCGCAAGATGGAGCAGTTCCGCGGCAAGGATCTCCTGATCGTCGGCGGCGGCGACAGCGCGCTCGACTGGGTGCTGAATCTTCAGCCGATCGCCCGGCGCGTCACGCTGCTGCATCGCCGTGACGATTTCCGCGCGGCGCCGCACAGCGTCGATCAGATGCGCGCGCTGGTCGCGGCCGGCAAAATGGACCTGAAACTCGGACAGATCACCGCGCTCGAAGGCGAGAACGGCGTGCTGTCCGGTGCTGTGGTGAAGGGCAACGACAATCAGGCCTTCACGATCGATTGCAACACCTTGCTGCCGTTCTTCGGGCTGACCATGAAGCTCGGCCCGGTGGCGAACTGGGGCGTCAAGATCGAGAACAATCTGGTGCCGGTGGATACCGAGGCGTTCGAGACCGACGTGCCCGGCATCTTCGCCATCGGCGACATCAACACCTATCCCGGCAAGCTGAAGCTCATTCTCTCCGGCTTCCACGAAGGCGCGCTGATGGCGCAGAAGGCCAGCCGCTATGTCTTCCCGGACAAGCGCGTCGTGTTCCAGTACACCACCTCGTCGTCGAGCCTGCAGAAGAAACTCGGGGTGGGTTGAGGGCCGACGGCGTTAGTATTTCCGCCGAGGAGAGGCCTCGGCTCGTCATTGCGAGGAGCGCTTGCGACGAAGCAATCCAGTTCCTTTGTTGTTCTGGATTGCTTCGCGTCGCTCGCAATGACGGCAGTATTACTGCTGCTGCGTCGGCAGCGGTGCGATCGGCTCGCTGATCACCGGTGCTTCGGAGAGACCAAGCCCGAGCACGCTCATCGCGGCGGGGAGTGCGGCGTCCGCCATCGCTGCGTGGCCTTCGGCGGTCGGATGGATCGCGCCGCCGTACACCGCGGACAGCACCCCCCAGGTCGCATCGTGAATGTCGCCCGGCTGGTTCGGCGCTTTCGCGGCCTGCGGATAGGTCATCGCCGTGAAGTAACTGTCGTTGGCGTCGCGGACCCAGCGTGCGCGCGGCGCGTAGGCGCGGAAGTCGCTGGCAGCGGCGCCGCAGACCAGCGGATTGTTCGCGGCGTTGACGATGTCATCGGAGAAGCTCTCGCCGCTGGCCGAGAAACACTCACGGTCGAACGGCGGATCGGTTTCCGCGCGCGCGCAAAAGCCGTGATTGGCGAACGCTTCCTGATGCTGATCGACGAAGGTCATGCGGTCGCGGGTGCGGTCGCCGCACAGCACGCCGCCGCTGCACTGCGCGAGCCGCTTGATCTGCGGCAGAAATTCGCTCTGGACGAAATTCGTCACCTCGGCGAGGCGCTCCGGATCGGCATTGAACGACGGATGTATGTCGAAACCCGCGCGGCCGCCGGGGCAGGGCGCGCCGTTCAGCAGCGACGGGTTTGGGTAAGAGGTGTAGACGACCCGCGCGAGGTCGCCGCCGACGAGGGGTTTCAACGCCTGACGCAGCTTGCTGAAGCCCTGCGGCAGTTCTCGTTGCAATGTAGAGCGCGCTTGATCGACCGAACTGAGCACGCCGGTTCGCCGTGACAGCGCACGTTCGGTCTGCCGCTCGACGATGACGTCGGCGACCAGTCCCGAGAAGTCGACATCGTTCGCGCCGATGGACAACAGGATGAGGTCGAGCCCGCGATCCGGCTGTCGCCGCGTGGCCGCGGTCAGCGCCTCGCGCAATTCCGAGATCTGTGCGTTCACCGTGCCCTGACAGGTCAGGCCGTTCTTGCCGACGGCGCATTCACGGGCGCGCTGCGAGCCGAACATGCCCTCGGCGATGGTCGCGCCGGTGCAGGCCAGCGGCAGGTAGGTGACCGCGATCTGCGGGTTCTGCGCCGCCAGCGCGATCGCCATGCGGGTCTGGTAGCTGTAGAGCGAACGGTGACACGCCGGGTTGAACCATTGCGCGCCGGCGCGCTGCCAGGTCTGAAGGCTGGTGCCGTCGGAGGTATCGCAGGCGCGCGCGCCTTTGAAGCCGGCGCGGCCGGGGCGGAAATACATTCCGGCGGGGCCGCCGAGATAGG
>JAGVII010000218.1 GCA_020056155.1 Afipia sp. | reverse complement strand
GATCATGTAGTCGGTGATGGAGGATTTGCCGCGGAGGTCGATGGTGACCGTTTCTTCCGCCTTCATGTCGTCAAGGCGGGAAAGGATCAGGTTCAGCGTTTCGTCGGCGTCAGGCCGCGCCTTGAGGGCGTGAACAGGGTCGACGGACACAGGCATCGCTTTGGCACGAGGCTTTGACGCAGTGGCCTTGGACGAAGCAGCCTTGGACAATACAGATGTGGTCAGGGACCATTCCTTTCACTGTATCGCGAGCACCGAATCCTGGCGCCCGCCTTCATCATACGCATGTGGGGTTAATGGTTTCAATCTTCCAGATATCGCAGCGATAATTTGCGTTGCGCTGTTGCCGGAAAACGTCATCGCGAACCGGCATCCTTCCAGCTTCCGTCCGGGTTCCTCAGTCGGGTCGATGACAGACTGGATTTCAGTCCGGTCAGGAATGTCCAGGCCGGCGCTCGCCGGCTCGCCAGTGTTCCCGCAGCCCCCTCGTCGAGGCGATAGGGCATCAGCGTCTGTGCGGCGATGGATGAAAGGGCGCGGAAGCTGTCGGGCGGCCGGTCGACCACGGCGATCGGAACCATGCTGGCGATATGCTGCCAGTTTTCCCAGCGGTTGAACTGCGCGAGATTGTCAGCGCCCATGATCCATACAAAGCGTACACCGGAGCAGCGGCGCCGCAGATACGAAATCGTATCCGCAGTGTAGCGCGTGCCAATGACGGTTTCGAGACAGCTGACCTCGATGCGCGGATGATGCGCGACCTTTTCGGCGGCGATCATGCGCTCGCGCAGGGCGTGCAGTGAACCGTTGTTCTTGAGCGGATTGCCGGGCGACACCAGCCACCAGATGCGGTCGAGCCGCAACCTTTTCATCGCGAACAGGCTGATGGCGCGGTGAGCCTGATGCGGCGGATTGAACGATCCGCCCAGCAGGCCGATGCGCATGCCGTCGGCGTGGGGCGGGATCGCGCGAGGCAGATGAACGATGTCGCTCACGGGCGCGCAATTCACGGACGTGTCTGTCCGGTGCCGCGAACGCGATACTTGAAGCTCGTCAGCTGTTCGGCGCCGACCGGGCCGCGGGCGTGGAATTTGCCGGTGGCGATTCCAATCTCCGCGCCGAAGCCGAATTCGCCGCCGTCGGCGAACTGCGTCGACGCATTGTGCAGCACGATGGCGGAATCGACCTCGTTGAGAAATTTCTCCGCGATCGCTGCGTCTTCGGTGACGATGGCATCGGTGTGATGCGAACCGTAGCGCGCGATATGCGCCAGCGCATCGTCGACGCCGTTGACCAGCTTGGCGGAAATGATGGCGTCTTCGTATTCGGTGGCCCAGTCCTCATCGGTGACAGGTTTCACGCGCGCGTCGACGCGCTGAATATCGCCGCCGCCGCGCACCTCGCAGCCAGCGTCGAGCAGCATCGTCACCAGCGGCCTGAGCTGCGTCTCGGCAGCGGCCCTGTCGATCAGCAGCGTTTCGGCAGCGCCGCAGACGCCGGGGCGTCGCATCTTGGCGTTGAGGACAATCGTCTTTGCCATGTCGAGCGAGGCTGCCTTGTCGACGTAGACGTGATTGACGCCTTCGAGATGTGCGAACACCGGCACCCGCGCCTCGTCCTGAACGCGGGCGACGAGATTCTTGCCGCCGCGCGGCACAATGACATCGATAGCGCCGTTCAACCCGCCGAGCATCAGGCCGACCGCCGCGCGATCGCGGGTCGGCACCAGCGTAATCGACTCTTCGGGAAGCCCCGCAGTGCGCAGGCCTTCGATGAGGCATTGATGGATCGCGCGGCATGACCGGAAACTGTCCGAGCCGCCGCGCAGGATCACGGCGTTACCGGACTTGAGGCACAGCGCACCGGCATCGGCTGCAACGTTGGGACGGCTTTCGAAGATCACGCCGACAACGCCGAGCGGCACGCGCACACGCTCAATGGTCATGCCGTTGGGGCGCGTCCAGCTTTCGGTGACGATGCCGACGGGATCCTTGATGGCGCGGACCACGTCGATGCCGTCCGCCATCGCATTGATGCGCGCATCGTTGAGCGCGAGCCGATCGACGAAGGCGCTGCTCATGCCGCCGGCCTTTGCTTCGGTGACGTCTTCGGCATTGGCGGACAGAATTGCTTTTGCGTTGGCGCGAATGGCGGTCGCCATGGCGGACAACGCCGCATCCTTCCGTTCGCTCGAGGCAAGCGCCAGTTCGCGCGCCGCGCGGCGCGCACCGGCACCGAGATCGGTCATCAGCGCGGTCAGGTCTGGTGTGCCGTCGAGAGCTTTAAGCGGAGCGGACATATCGGTCTATGTGGTGTTGGATGCTTGTAAGGCCATGCCTTAGCACGGAAATTCGGGCCCGGCGAGGTGCCGGGAACATGGCTGCCCGGCGGGGCAGGCCAATGGCTGACGGGACTGGCTAGGCCATTGGCCGCGCTGGGGCTTTGCCCGGACGCCGCTATTTGGCGCTGTCGACGCCGCGTGGACCGCCGACCACAAGGTCGTCGCGATGGATCATTTCCGCGCGGCCGCTGATACCGAGGATCTGCGCTGCATCCGAGGACGATCGGCCCTTGATCTGCTCGGCATGGTCCGCGTCGTAGGCGACAAGGCCGCGGCCGATTTCATGGGTATCCGGACCGCGCACCACCACGGCGTCGCCGCGCGCGAACTGGCCGTCCACCCGGATCACACCTGCGGGCAGGAGGCTCTTGCCGGCGCGCAGGGCCGCAACAGCACCCGCATCGATGGTGAGTGTGCCCTTCGGCTCGAGGGAGCCCGCGATCCAGCGCTTGCGTGCGGTGACGGGATTGGCCGGAGTCAGGAACCACGTGCAGGGTCCGCCTTCGGCGATGGCCTGCAACGGGTGTTCGATCTTGCCTGACGCGATCAGCATGTGCGTGCCGGCGCTGGTTGCGATTTTCGCAGCCTCGATCTTGGTGCGCATGCCGCCGCGCGACAGCTCAGACTCGGCGGCGCCCGCCATTGCCTCGATGTCTGCGGTAACGGATTCAACGACCGGAATCAATTTCGCATTCGGATTGGCTGACGGCGGCGCCGTATAGAGGCCGTCGATGTCAGAGAGCAGAATGAGCAGATCGGCGCTGGTCATGGTGGCGACGCGCGCGGCAAGCCGGTCATTGTCGCCGTAGCGGATTTCGTTGGTGGCGACAGTGTCGTTCTCGTTGATCACCGGGACCGCGCGCCATTCAAGAAGCTTGGTGATGGTCGAACGCGCATTGAGATAACGCCGCCGCTCTTCGGTGTCCTGCAGCGTGACCAGAATTTGTCCGGCGCCGATGCCGTAATGGCCGAGCACGCCGGACCAGATGCGCGCCAGTTCGATCTGGCCGACGGCGGCGGCGGCCTGGCTTTCCTCAAGCTTGAGCAGGCCGCCCGGCAGCTTCAGGCGGCTTCGCCCGAGTGCTATCGAGCCCGAGGAAACAACGAGCACGTCCTTGCCCGCCTGATGCAGCCGGGCGATATCGGCGGCGAGCGCGGCGAGCCAGTTCGCGCGGACCTCGCCGGCGGCAGCGTCGATCAGGAGCGACGATCCGACCTTGACGACGATACGGCGGAAATTCTCGAGTTTGGGGTTCGACATCGGAAATCAGCGTGTGATGGGCATAAGATGAATTGCGAGCAGCGTGTCAGCGGCCGAGCGGGGTCCAGCCCGACGGCTCCGGCTCTTGTTCCGGGGCGCTTTCGTTCGCGCGTTTGGCCTTGGTCGACACCGGCGCTTCGCCGATCACGGCAAGCAATGCCCGCAGCGCTTCCGGCACGCCTTCGCGCGACACGCCCGATAGCAACAGCGGCGTCTTTTTCGCCGCGCGCTTCAGCCGTGCCTTCTGATCCTTGAGATGCTCGGGCGACACGGCGTCGATCTTGTTGAGCGCGACGATCTCGATTTTGTCAGCGAGG
>JAGVII010000672.1 GCA_020056155.1 Afipia sp. | reverse complement strand
TCAAGCGCCAGATGGAGAAGACCCAGCGCGAGTACTACCTCAACGAGCAGATGAAGGCGATCCAGAAGGAGCTCGGCGACGACGAAGGCCGCGACGAGCTGGCCGATCTGGAAGAGAAGATCGCCAAGACCAAGCTCTCGAAGGAAGCTCGCGAGAAGGCGACGCACGAGTTGAAGAAGCTGCGGCAGATGTCTCCGATGTCCGCCGAGGCGACGGTCGTGCGCAACTATCTCGACTGGCTGCTGTCGATTCCATGGGGCAAGAAGTCCAAGGTCAAGAAGGACCTCATTGCCGCGCAGGAAGTGCTCGACTCTGATCACTACGGGCTTGAGAAGGTCAAGGACCGCATCGTCGAGTATCTCGCCGTGCAGTCCCGCGCCAACAAGCTGACCGGACCGATCCTGTGCCTCGTCGGCCCTCCGGGCGTCGGCAAGACCTCGCTTGGCAAGTCGATCGCGAAGGCTACGGGGCGTGAGTTCGTGCGCGTGTCGCTGGGCGGCGTGCGGGATGAAGCGGAAATCCGCGGACACCGCCGCACCTATATCGGCTCGATGCCCGGCAAGATCATCCAGTCGATGCGCAAGGCGAAGACATCGAACCCGCTGTTCCTGCTGGACGAGATCGACAAGATGGGCGCCGATTTCCGCGGCGATCCGTCGTCGGCCCTGCTTGAGGTTCTCGACCCCGAGCAGAACGGCACGTTCAACGATCACTACCTCGAGGTGGATTACGACCTCTCCAACGTGATGTTCATCACGACCGCGAATACGCTCAATATTCCCGGACCGCTGATGGACCGCATGGAGATCATCCGCATCGCCGGCTACACCGAGAACGAGAAGGTCGAGATCGCCCGCAAGCATCTCATCCCGAACGCGATCACCAAGCACGGCCTGAACTCGAAGGAATGGTCGATCGACGACGAGGCGCTGCAGTTCCTGATCCGCCGCTACACCCGCGAAGCGGGCGTGCGTAACCTGGAGCGTGAGATTTCGACACTGGCCCGCAAGGGCGTGAAGGAACTTATGATCTCCAAGAAGAAGTCGGTGAAGGTGACCGCGGCCGTGGTCGAGGAGTTCCTCGGCGTGCCGAAGTATCGCTACGGCGAGATCGACAGCGAGGACCAGGTGGGTGTCGTGACGGGTCTTGCGTGGACCGAGGTGGGCGGCGAGCTGCTGACCATCGAAAGCGTCATGATGCCCGGCAAGGGCCGCATGACGGTGACGGGCAACCTGCGCGACGTGATGAAGGAGTCGATCTCGGCTGCTGCATCCTATGTCCGCTCGCGTGCGGTCACCTACGGCATCGAGCCGCCGTTGTTCGAGCGCCGTGACATCCACGTGCACGTGCCGGAAGGCGCGACCCCGAAGGACGGCCCGTCGGCCGGCGTCGCGATGACGACGGCCATCGTCTCGGTGCTGACCGGCATCCCGATCCGGCATGATGTCGCCATGACCGGCGAGATCACGCTGCGGGGCCGGGTGCTGCCGATCGGCGGTCTGAAGGAGAAGCTGCTTGCGGCCGCGCGTGGCGGCATCAAGACGGTCTTCATTCCGGAAGACAACGCCAAGGACCTCACGGAGATTTCCGACGCCATCAAGGGCGGCATGGAGATCATCCCGGTCGCGCGGATGGACGAAGTGCTGGCAAAGGCGCTGGTGCGGGTGCCGACCCCGATCGTCTGGGAAGAGGACGTGAAGGCGTTGGCTAAGCCCGACGCTGATGAGGCTGCCGGCGGTCTCACCGCGCACTGACGCAAACCGACAGATTGAGCGGAAACGGCGCCTTCGGGCGCCGTTTCTTTTTGACGCACCGGGATATGGAAAAGAGCCGGTGGGTGACTTGCGCCGGACATTGCGGCGGCGCTAAAGAGGGGCTGGCGCTGAGGCGTCAATCGACAGTGGAGAGGGCGGTTAGCTCAGCTGGTTAGAGCATCTCGTTTACACCGAGAGGGTCGGCGGTTCGAATCCGTCACCGCCTACCAGCACTTAGCACCTTTTCGAAACAGCGTTCCGACAGATTGCCCGACAGATACCTAATCCGCGTTCGTTCCAATTTCGGAACAATTGTCTTTATATGTCACTAACTTAGCACAGTGAAGTGAGCAATTTTGCTCACATTGCGGATTGCAGTATCTATCTGCCACAACCTTGCCTTAAGTGTTGACGGGGCGTTTCACAGAGGGGATTTACAGTGACAAGGGCGTTGCGTATGAGCACGAAAAACACTGAAAGAAAAAGTGCTGTTGTGACCGAGGGGCGAGACTCGGATACTGACTTCACCGATCGCGTTTTGCTGTCGCTCGTTTTCGATGTGACATGCCTGGCGGAAAATGTTGAGCGGGTAAAAGTGCAGGTGTTCGCACTGGCCAAGGAGCGCGGAATCAAGCCGCCGGAGCGTTGACTTCAAGACTGCGCGGGCGCAAATGCCCGCAAGTCGTCTTTACCTGTGGATAACGGGGACGCGCACAGCAGTGAAAACATTCCTATTGACGGATGATATTCCTTAGAACAAATTGAGAACACCGAAACGGCATAAGCCATGGAGTTCTCACATGCGTAATAGATTTGACGAAGAAGCCGCCACCGACCGAGCCATTCTGGTGCTTCGCAGAGAGGTGCGCAGGGGCGCTGAAAGCGCGGAGCGGGTTCGCCTGGTGCTCGATGCGCTGGCGCTACGCCGGGGCGTTATCTCGCCCCGCGAGGCAGAGGCAGACTGAGTTCGCGTTCCAATTCCTCTTGCAACAGGGCGAGCGCCCGCCAGGCCAGCGCGGCGCTCTCCCGCAGTTCGCCATCGAAGCCGCCACGGCCGACGAGGTGGCGAATGATGCAGTCAGCATGATCCATGGATTTGCCGCGTGCGTGATGCATCGGCTCGCCAGGGTTGTGCTTCTGGTTGCCTAGATACGAAACGCGAGACACTTCCGCGAGCGCGTCGGGGAAATAGTCCAGCAGGCCGGCAGCCATCGGGAACGTCTTGCGCGTGGCGCTGTCGGTGTCAATCACGCGCTGCCGGGGTGCGGCGGGAGCGAGCGGCGGCGAGACGGGAATTTCCGGATGTAAATTCTCCGGTGTGATGTCCGCGACGAGACTTTCGATTGAAAAGGTCACAGGAACGATCGTCGGACACTTCGGGCAGCGTGCAGAGGGAGAAAGCGCGACGCAAAATTGGGATCGAGTCGAATGACAGAATGCCGACGGACTCTCAACCGCTGGCAAATCTTCCACGCAGGATCCGGTGCCGCGGCACTTCGCGTTCGGACACGTCGGAGGGCAACAATCGATGTATTTCGACATGAGCGGGGTGGCTCCTACAGAGCAAGAAAAATCAGAACGAGGAAGGTGATCAGTCCGGCGGCGAGGCAGAGCAGTCCGAGTCCGCCGATCAGGATGGTGCCGATGGTCGCGTGGCGGGGATCAAAGCCGCGTTTGACCAGGTAGACGCCAGCAAGCAAGAGGAGGAGGGCGAAGTATTTCATGCCGCAGCCGCTCCCTGCACCATCTCGGGCGTCAACGTGATGCGACCGACTTCGCCGAAATGCTTTGAATAGGTGATGACCTTGGCGCTGCGGCCCGACAGCCAGCCGCCGTTCGCCGCGAAGGCATCGGGTGCGGCCAGCGTCTCGTGCCGCTCCACTTTCATGGTGGTAGGCGCCGACTTCAATTCATCGGAATGCAAGTGGCCAAGGTGGGCGTAGCTGAATTTGGTGCGGCCGAAAATCTCGCGAAATTTGCCTACCAGCACGCCGTCGATCGAGTTGATCTTGCGTTTATGCCCGTGATGATAGAACAGGGACGTCTGCCCGAATTCGTAGACGTAGAATGTGCTCGCGCTGCTGTCGACGGTCACGCGCGGCTCGTTCTCATAGAACGCGGCGAACATCTCGCGCAACCAGGCGCCGCCGGCCGGGTCATGATTGGCGTCGGCCATGATAATATGAACGCGCTGGTGCTTATCGAGCAGCATGGCGATAACGCGGCGCATGGTGCGAATGACCACGCGAATCATCTTCTGCAAACGGCTGTCGGCGTCGAGGACGTGCGCGTGCGTCGGCGTGACACTTATGTGCGCGTCGTGGTGCAGAAGGTCGCCGAGTTGGCACAAAATGGCAGTTGATGCGTTCGGCGACTGTACGATGGCGGCGGCGAACCAGTCGAGCAGCAGTTGCTCGGCGATTTTCAGGTCATAATCCGCGCCGGTTTCCTCCGCCCACGACAGCATCCCGAAATGCAGATCGGTGACGGTGTATTGATTGAGGAGGTTCGCGTTGCCGCCAAGCGGGACGGGAACAGGCTCGGCGCGCGGCAAATCTTCCTTGAGCGCGGCGATTGTGGCTTCCATGGACGCAGCCTGTGCGGCTGCGTCCTCAGTCGTCTTGATCCACTCGACGATCTTGCCGCCTTCGGCATTGACCAGGGTCGAAATGCCCTTGACGCGATGACCTGCGGGGAGCGCGAACTGCTCGCCGTGCTCCGGCTTCTGCTGGATGTGCTGTGTGCCGTCCGGGGCGGTAGTCACCTGCGCGATACGGAAACCGGGCATGGCAGGCGGATGATCGAGCAGAAAGCCCCGGTTTGCCGCTTCGCGAATCTGGCACTGAAACGTGCTGCGGGACAACTTGGCGGCTGTCGCTGCGTGCGTCATGTTGCGGTTGTGCGCGTTGTAGAGCGCGACAGCGGCTTGCAGGGCTTCGTCCGTGTGACGAGGAGGCGCCATTCAGTGTCCGCCCCGCTGGAAAAGCATATACACCGCGCCGAGCACGCCCGACACGATGATGCCGACCGCGACTTTGAGGCCGTGGTTGCGCATAGTTTCTGACGCTTCGCGCCAGCTATCGATATGCGCAATGTTCTTTTGCATGCGGATCACAGCTTTCGGGTCGCTGGTGTCCACTCCCATGGTCAACAACAATTCGCGCACGGCTTTGCGCGCCGATTCCTGTGCGATGTGTTCAATCTCCGACGAGGTGAGCGGCATCATGCTCAAGCACCCGCCATGAACTGCCGCGCAACTTCCATCGGCGCGGTGATGCGGTCGCAAATTTGGCTGTTCTTGACGAGGGCGATAACCGCGCGTGTTTCGCCTGGGTCTGTGGTCACGATGGCGCTTTCCGGATCAATCGTCATAACGTCGAGATTTGGAAAGCCATCGAGCATGTTCATAAGGCTTTCCAGTGCCGAACCGCGCAGCACCACATGTTGCCAGTGGTTTCGCTGCATCCCCTCGACGAACCACTGCAAGTCGTGACAGCGTGGCATGTCGGGATTGGCGAATGCGGGCCGACCAGCACAGGACGCGACGAGCAACAGCGCAAGGATGGCGAGCAGTTTCATTTCCAGTTCCTCTGCAAATCGCTGTACCAAGCGAGGAAGCGATTGCCGCATGTGCGCATGGCGACGAAGCGGACACGGTCCTGTTTCCACAGTGACTCCACATCAGCCACGGTCAGCGCGCGATTGGGAATGGTCACAGCCGCTTTGCGGAAGCACGCCTGAATGTCAGCCGGCACCGTGGGCAGCGAACCGGACGGCGATGTGCCGGGAGGCGTACAGCCCGCGAGGAAAAACACAGCGAGGATGACGAACGTCTTCACTTGATTGCCCCTATGCGGTTCGCAGTGTCCTTGTAGATCGCAGGCGTGTCGTTCCGCGGGGTGTCGTTGGCCAGTGCTTCAAGTGCGTCGATATATGCGGCGTCGGCTTTCGCGCGTTCCGCATCGGCGGCGGTCTGCTTTTGCAACGTCGCCAGTCGACCCTTGAGCGTGGCGACTTCCGCAGCGGCTTCCTCGCTCACACGACGCTGGTATGCGGTCTTGTCGACGTGCTGATAAGCGAGGCCAGCGCCAAGAACGAGCAGGGCTGCGACGGCGACTTTCCAGTTGCGTGCAAACCATGCGACCGCGCCGAGCGCGATCACGGCGATCACCACGACCAGGATCAACGCGAAGTTGGAGCCGATGTACGAAAGCGCCCACATCACTCGCCGCCTTTCGCGTGGTCGTAGCAACACAGCGCGAGCACCACGAAAATGGCGAGGGTGATCCAGAACGACATACCCATCACGACACCTGCTTTCGGATCCACGCGCGCACGTCGCCCGGTCCCATCCAAAGGATGAACAGGGTGATGAACAGCAGAAGGATGCCGCCGATGGCCACAACCACCCACGGGTCCGTTAGCCAGCCAAGGCCGACCGAACCAACGCCGCCGAACAGCCAGCCCGTGACGCCTTTCCACTTCCGGCGCAGCCATGATGGACGCGTTTCGGCGTCCGCCTCGGCGCTCGCTTCGGTTTCCTCGACGTGGGTTTCGTGGTCGGCGTCGACCGTCACCACGGCAGTGTCCGGCTCTTTGCGCCGCGCGCTGATGTCGGTCGTGTCGCTATCGCCGTCAATGTGCGGCGGTTCGACGAACGCAAGTGGCCTGCTGACGCCAGGATAGCCCGTGGCGTCGCAGAATTCGAAATGCATCGGGTCTGTGCGCCCGCGGTAATCGCCGCCCCATCGTGCGCCTTGGCGCTTGAATGCGTCGATTACCGGCTGCGGGATGCTGCCGTGACCCTTGCCGAATCCGTTTTCTTCGGCGTTCAGATCGATCGCCGCGCCATAGGCGTGATTTGACCATTTCGTCGCCGAGCCGCGGACCTTGCGCGGATTGTACGCGCCTGCGTATTTGGAAATGCCGAGGGCGTCGATCTTCTTTTGATCGTGCCCGTAATGGTCCCAAATCTCTTTGAGAGCGGCGGCGAGGGCCGGGGCGGCTTTCCGATGAAAGCGGATGCGCTTGATCGGCTGACCATCATAGTACATCTGGAAAGGCGGGACGACGTCGACGAGCTGCCGGTCAATATCCGGCCCCGGCGTTCCGTAGAAGCGCAGGAGGGCCGCTTGATTGTCGGCGGGCCATCGTGCCATCGCTTAGAACAGCCACGCGACGAGGATAAACGCGGCGATCAGCACGACGGACGCGCTTTTGGGGTTCGCGGAGGCCCATTTTGCAGCGTTTGAGACGTTTTCCATTGCAAAGCCCCTGTATGTTGGGGCAATATGGCACATAATAAGCCGACAGTCAACTTATTAGGGCTATCTGGCGCACCGTGCCGGGGCGTGATAGTTGGGAACCAATGAAAAAGAGGGGGCCGCTGATGAATTACCTAGCGTCAAACAAAGACTATTGGGAAAAAGGCTACAATGCCCCGAACGTCGATCATCCGGTTTTTCGTTTTTACGGCAAGATTTTGAAGCCGGATTTTCCACAGTTATGTCTCGGAGGTAGCAATCTCCTCGATTTTGGCAGTGGCCAAGGTGCCGCTGTTGCGTACTTTGTTTCGCGGGGCTTCAACGCTCGCGGCGTCGACGTCTCTGAAAAAGACATTGGGATAGCGAAAATCCGATACCCCGATCTTGCAGATCGTATGCAAGTCTGCAGCGCCTCGCCGTCAGATGTGAGTTACTACGGCTTTGCCAGCGGCATTGACATCGTGACAGCCGTGCAGGCGTTCTACTATTTGAGCAACAAAGATTTCGATGTTTGTATCGAAAAAATATACGCCGCGATGAACCCCGGAGCGGTCCTATTCGCCACGATGAAAAGTTCAAAGGATGATTTATACTACACAAATTCAGTCGAAGCGCATGACGGGATGCGCGTGAGCAATTTTCAAACCAAACGCTTGAACGTCAAAAACGTTTATATGACATACTTAGACGATGAGGACGGTCTAAAAAAGAAATTCTCAATGTTCCGTCCACTTCACATCGGACACTATTCCAGCAAATTTCGTTCGGACGAAGATGCTGGAACGCATTTCACCTTCTGCGGAATTAAATGACAATCAATGCACCGTTAAGCTGACGCCGTAAATCGGCACCAATTTATTGTTCAGCGTCTTTATGCGTGCAGCGAAGGACGTCCCCGATGTGCACGCGGTATCAGCAGTCTCGACTATCTTTCGTCCGCCCTGTCCATTGACGGATACGCTCGATAGGGTTGCGCTCGCCCAATTCGTGCCACCGTTGCAAGTGACCTCAACAGTTAAATCAGTGTTGAGCGCTGGCGTCGCGGTATTATCGAATTCAATCAAAACACGCCCATTGCTGACCGTAGAATCTGCGGTTTGCGATGTCGTCACCAATGTCATGTTGTTGGCGGTATCAGCGACATAGTCGTAGAACTGCGCTTCCGCGATGATGGCATCTGCGGGCGCGGCGTTGCTCGTAGTGGAAATAGTCACCCATATCCAGCGGTACGACGTGACGCTATCCACAGTTACGTCGTAGGTTTCCGCCGTGGTGTTTGCGTTGGTTCCGGTCGAGATGAGTGTGCCGTCTTGTGGAGACGTCGGGCCTGTCGCGACGTTGCTACCGTACAGCCGGACGAATACAGCCCCCGCACCGCCGCTCAACGTCGCGTTGTTTGGGCCAAAAACACGGAACCGACCAACCCGATGCGTATTTCCGGAGCCGTAGTCCTTGCCGACCCACTGGATTACGCCGGCGGTCGTTAGGCGCGCGCTGGATGCAGCAGCCTGACTTGTGGTGTTGTCGAACGCGGCAGCAATGCCCGCGCCTCCGGTCATGTTTCCGACGTTCGTCGATCCGGCAGCATTGTAAGCAATAATGGTTGGCGTTCCGGCCGCAACCGATGGCGCAACATTTCCGGCGACAGTGTCGACCGTGTAATTCGAAGATGATCCGGTATTGATACCATTGAGTGCGTCAGTTGCACCCTTGAAACCCGTTGCGAACATCAAAACAAGGCGGCGATATTCCGCAAACGATTTCGACTGGTAAGCGGTCGTAAGCAGTAGATTCTGACGCACGTCATCAGGTAGTGAACCGCCGCCGCTGCCCGGCGGGACCGCATAGGTGCCGTCTGCTTTCAGAAACTTGCCACCAGCGGCGTCGCCCGCGCCGGGCGCAGGAACAAGCCCCTTTGTGCCGCCGCTGCCCGAGTCGCCGACCATCGCGTTGAGCAGTGCCGTTGCTTGCGCAGCGGTCAAGGCCTCGACATTGCCAGTGCCGGCGGTCGTGCGTCCTAAGAACGTCGCCGTGGCGACTTGCGCCATCATGCCGAGCGTGACTTTATTCGCGCCGATGGTCGTCGCGAACGACCCCGTGCCGCTGCCGGTAATATCTCCTGTCAACGTAATGGTTTGATCGCCAGTGTTCGTGCCGGAATGCGTCCCGCCGTTCAGCGTCGGATTACCGCCGAGCGTGATGGTGCGCGCAGCGTCGCCGAGCACCCATGACAACGCGCGGTTGCCAGTGAGCACTTCGGAACTGAGCATCTGCAGATCGAAGTCCGCACCGCTCGAACGGATGCCGAAACTGGTAATGCTGTCGACCGTGCCGCCGTTGATGTCGGGCGTATTTACCACGGGTGCAGTCAGTGTCTTGTTGGTGAGCGTCTGCGAGTCGGTCGTGCCGACAACCACGCCAGTCGGCGTTGCCTTGCCGCTATCCTGAATGACCGTGCCG
>JAGVII010000331.1 GCA_020056155.1 Afipia sp. | reverse complement strand
TATGGCAATTCGTTCGGCGTGCCGACGGTGGGCGGCCAGACGCGTTTCCACACGCGCTACGACGGCAACATTCTCGTTAACGCAATGGCGGTGGGCCTCGCGGAAGCCGACAAGATTTTCTACGCGGCGGCTTCCGGCGTGAACATGCCGATTGTCTATCTCGGCTCCAAGACCGGCCGCGACGGTATCCACGGCGCGACGATGGCGTCCGCGGAATTCGATGACGATAGCGCCGAGAAGCGCCCGACCGTACAGGTGGGCGATCCATTCGCCGAAAAGCTGCTGCTCGAGGCGTGTCTCGAAATCATGGAAGCGGATTGCGTCATCGCGATTCAGGACATGGGCGCTGCGGGCCTCACATGCTCCGCCGTCGAGATGGGTGCGAAGGGCGATCTCGGCGTCGAGCTCGATCTGGATACGGTGCCGACGCGCGAAACCGGCATGAGCGCCTACGAGATGATGCTCTCGGAATCGCAGGAGCGCATGCTCATGGTGCTGAAGCCCGAGAAGGAAAAGCAGGCCGAGGCCATTTTCAAGAAGTGGGGGCTGGACTTCGCCATTGTCGGCTACACCACGCCGACCCAGCGTTTTGTCGTCAAGCACGGCGGCGACGTGATGGCGGATCTGCCGATCAAGGAGCTTGAATCCGAAGCGCCGCTCTATGACCGCCCGCATGTGCCGTCGCCGCAGTTGCCGGTGGTTCACGCGCGCGACGTCCAGCCGCCGGTCTCGATCCCGGAAGCGCTGTCCAAGCTGATCGCCACGCCCGAACTGTGCTCGAAGTGCTGGGTGTGGGAGCAGTACGATCACGTCATCGGCGGCAACACGCTGCAGCGCCCAGGCGGCGATGCGGCGGTGGTGCGCGTGCAGGACGGGCCGAAGGGCCTCGCGCTGACCTGCGATGTCACCCCGCGCTATTGCGAGGCCGATCCGTTCGAGGGCGGCAAGCAGGCGGTGGCCGAAGCCTGGCGCAACATCACGGCGGTGGGCGGGCGTCCGCTCGCGATCACCGACAATCTCAATTTCGGCAATCCCGAGCGCCCCGAGATCATGGGCCAGTTCGTCGGCTGCCTGAAAGGGATAGCAGCGGCCTGTACCGCGCTGGATTTCCCGGTCGTGTCGGGCAACGTCTCGCTCTACAACGAAACCAACGGACGCGGCATTCTGCCGACGCCGTCGATCGGCGGCGTCGGACTGCTGGACGATTTCACCAAGTCTGCCACGCTTGCGTTCAAGGCCGAGAACGAGGCGATCCTGCTGATCGGCGACACGCAAGGCTGGCTCGGCCAGTCGGTGTATCTGCGCGATATCTGCGGCAAGGAAGAGGGTGCGCCGCCGCCGGTCGATCTCGAAACCGAGAAGCGCAACGGCAATGTGGTCCGCGGAATGATCCATGCGGGGACTGCAACCGCTGTTCACGACGTCGCGGATGGCGGTTTGCTGGTGGCGCTGACCGAGATGGCGATAGCGAGCGGCATCGGCGCTATTCTTGATGCGCCCCCTGAAGAGATCGTGCCGCATGCGTGGTGGTTCGGCGAGGATCAGGCGCGCTACGTCATCACGGTGCAGGAAGATAACTTGCTGACGGTGCTGAGCAAGCTCAAGGCTGTCGGTGTGCCATGCCACGTCATCGGCAAGACTGGCGGGCAAGACATTGCGGTTGAGGGCGAGACGCCGGTTTCGGTGGTGTCGCTCAAGGCGGGCTTTGAGAACTGGCTGCCGGCCTACATGGCCGGGAAGGGCTGAGGGCTCGCCTCAGACGTCCTCGATCGTGACCTTGTCCGGATAGAACGCCAGATGCCCGGCGATGTCCTTCACCGACTCGTAGGGCGTCTCGTAGGTCCAGATGGCGTTCTCCAGCGTCTTGCCGCCGGAAACGATGCTGAAATAACTCGCGTCGCCCTTGTAGGGGCAATAGGTGCTGTGCGCGGTGCGCTGCAGCCTGGCAGGGTCGGCATCTTCGCGCGGAATGTACTGAACAGGCGGATAGCTGGCTTCCTTGAGCGTCAGGGCGCGGCTGGTTTCGGCAATGACCTCGCCGCCGACGCTGACGCGGACCCGGTTCGGGTTCGCAGTCACTGAAATCGGGTGGTCCGGGCCTGGAATTCGCATACGAACATTCATGACGGGCTCCTGTTGAGGCCACAATATAGGAGCGATCCAGCGTCCTGAAACCGAAGTTCACCTTATTTTGCAGCGCCTTCCGTCGCGAGTTTCGGATTCAAACCTTACTGGCGCAATGCTCGCGTGACGGCGCGGGTTGCACGGGCTAGAATCAGGCATATTTCGTGCTTCGCGTGAGCCGGGACTGGCTCAACATGAGGAGATTCAACGACATGCCAATGGACGCGCGGGACATCGAAACGATGATCAAGGCTGCGTTGCCCGACGCGAAGGTGGAAATCCGCGACCTCGCCGGCGACGGCGACCATTACGCGGCCACCGTCATCTCGGAGGCGTTTCGGGGCAAGTCGCGGGTGCAGCAGCACCAGATCGTCTATCAGTCGCTGAAGGGGCAGATGGGCGGCGTTCTGCATGCGCTGGCGCTGCAGACGGGCGTGCCTGACGCCTGATCGAAAGCGCGGGGGCAGGGTGTCGAGCAACGGAAACCTGCTGCGGGCACGCGGCCCGCACCAGCATCACCGCGTGACCTACGTCGAACTGTTTTTCGATCTCGTCTTTGTCTTCGCAATCACCCAGATTTCCCACACCCTGCTGGCGCATTTCACGCCGCTGGGCGTGTTGCAGACCACGATCCTGTTTCTGGCGGTGTGGTGGGTCTGGATCTTCACATCCTGGATCACCAACTGGCTTGACCCGGAGCGTACGCCGGTCCGCGTGATGCTGTTCGGGCTGATGATCGCCGGCCTATTGCTGTCGACCTCCATTCCCAAGGCATTTGAAAGCCGTGGGCTCGCGTTCGCGCTGGCCTATGTCGCCATGCAG
>JAGVII010000369.1 GCA_020056155.1 Afipia sp. | reverse complement strand
TGCCCGGCACAAGGCCGGGCATGACGGCGGAGAGCCATTGCTCAGGTCATAAAAAGATTCGTCCCATTTCCGGGCAAACTCTGAACCTCACGGCTTGAACGCCGCGTCGTCAGCCAGCCATGTCCTGATGGCCGCGCCGGTGCCGGTTGCATCGCTGCGCAGCCCGTAATGGCGCGCGAGCCGATCCAGCGCCAGTTGCAGCACGACTTTCGCCGACCGTGACGGCCATCCACGCTCGCGCTCGACGTCTTCAAGACCGCGCAGAAAACAGCAGACGTCGAGCAGCAGCCCGGAAAACTCCGGACCGCAAGCCTCCAGCGCCAGACGCACGCGCTGACGCGACGCGACGATCAGGTCCGTCATCTCAGAACCTCCGCCGGCTCCGCGCGTTTGCCCGATGCCGGTCCAGCTCGACGTGACCCGCGGCGTCAGATGTCCGCGCGTGAAGTCCGCGCGCAGGCGCTCACCCGCGATGAACTGATCCGGTCCGATCATGGCGCGGCCATCGCGGCCCTTGCGGCGCGCCAGCCATCCGAGCGGGCTTTCGCTGTCGTTGACGACGACCTGCATCAGGCCGCTGTCGGTCATGAGATCGCGCACCGAAAGATCGAGGTGCTGCGCGCGAAACTCATCGACGTCATGGCCGGGCGTTTGCCGAATCGTACCGGAGCCGGATGAGCGGCCTTGCTGTCGTCGCTTCATCGGGCATCTCCACGGGCCGCCGCGCGGCACATCAATTCGAGCGTCGCGACACGGCAGTCGAACCGGATGTCATCGCGAGCATCCTCCACGGCACGGCACGCATGGGCGATGGTGGCGAGGCCAACGCAGGCGATGGCCAGACGGCAGACGTCGCTCGGACGAAGCTCTAGGGAACTGAAAGATTGTGGCGGGGAAAAACCGGAAGCAGGCGAACGGACTTCAAGCATCGGAACCTCACTAGGAATTTATACCTAAATCCTAGTGACGATGCAACCGCCGGGGATAGCGATCCCCGAAAAAAAAATCGAGATAACCCGGCTTGGCTCCGGGAGCCTACTAATGTGGAATTATTCCTAGGCTATAACAAGCCTCTGACTTGCCGGGGCCCGTTGGTGGGCCGTTATTTCCGGCGGCGGCGCTGCTGTCCGAGGCCCATTTTCTTGGCGAGCTGGGAACGGGCCACTGCATAGTTCGGAGCCACCATGGGATAATCAGCCGGCAGGCCCCATTTCTCACGGTATTGCTCGGGGCTCATGTTGTACTGGGTCCGCAGATGCCGCTTGAGCGACTTGAAGCGCTTTCCGTCCTCGAGGCACACGAGGTAATCCGAGGTCATCGATTTCTTGACGGAAACCGCCGGCTTGGCCGGCTCGGCCGCAGCTTCGGTGCCGCCGGTTGAGACCCGCACAAGCGCGGCGTGAATCTGACTGATCAAGGCCGGAATTTCGGCCGCCGTCGTCGCGTTGTTGCTGACATAGGCCGAAACGATCGAGGCGGTCAGCTCGACGAATCCCTTGGGGGCGGTCTCGCTCATCGTGATGTCTTTCAGACGCAGCCGGATGTGCAGTCGAAAACGAGCCGGCCCAAGCAAACCGGGGCCCGGGACGTCGTCTATACTTGGGAAGTATAGAAGATTTGGCAAGCATGGAAGAACTATTGCCGGCCTGACAAGGAAAACTGAATACTGCGGCGCTCTGTTTGAAACCGCCGCCGGTCGCGCAAACCCTGGCGTCCGGTCATGGCGCTCGCGGCCAGTGGTCCGATTCTAACATTCGCATCCCATTTCCGCGGTCCATTTTGCGAATGTTAGAATCGACGGACCACTGGCAAATATAGGTTTCTAGTGGAGTTTTGGATTTGACATTCGCCTCACTCGCTCGGGGATAGCCGGGCAGCGAATGTCAAATCCACTCCACTAGCTGCGCTGGTCCAGATGCGCGCGCAGTTCGTCGATGGAGGCGAACCGCACCATGCCTTCAGGCATCTGCGCCTCGATCGAACCATCGGAATACAGCGAGTACGCCATCGAATCGACCACGCCCGATTTCACGATCGTCACCGATGACGCATCGGCGCGCCTTGGAAATCGTTCGCGGACAGGTTCAGGCGTTTCCTGCTCGTCATCGGCCGCTGGCGGCGGCGACGGAGTCCGGCCGTTTTGAAGCGGGGAGTTTGGAAACAAGGATGATTCCTGCCGCGTTCTGCCGGACTGCGGCCACGCGCTGTCGAACCGGCTGGGTGCATTCGTTTCAGCGTCACCGCGCGAAGTCTCCTCGGCCGAGGACTGATGCAGGTCTTCATCCGGCGGCGCATCACGCGGCGGCAGTTCGCGGCTCTTGTCGCGCCGGAAGGACGAAAACATGATGTTGCGCCGCTGACGCGGCGCCGGTTCGGCAGGCGGATCGAACGTTTCGGCCGATGGTCCGAGATTGCGGTTGCGAGTGATCGGATGCTCGTCCCAGGCGGCCGGTTCTGACGGTGCGCGGTCCGGATCGTGGCCATCGTCGGCAGCAAAATCGTCCTGGTCTCGGGTCACATCGGACGGCTGGTCGCGGGTGAACAGCGTATCCTCGCGGGCAGGCCTTTCTTCGCGGCCAGGCCTTTCTACGCGGCCAAGCCTTTCTTCGCGAAGAGGCCTTTCCTCACGCGCCGGCCTTGGAGGCATTGGACGGGGCGCTACCGGCGGCTCAGGCACGGCGGTTCGCGCTGGAGGAATGGCCAGCGCATCGAGCTCGGCCACCGGTTCGCGCGGCAATACGGCCGGCGCCGGAAAACCTGTTTCCAGCCGTCGCGCGAGATTCCTGAACTCCCGGCCAACGAAATAAAGCCCGATGAGAACCAGCCCGGTGCAGGCCACCACGGCCCCGGCCAGAATCATCGTGTTCCCGAAGCTGAATTCCTTGATCGGAATCCCGAAAACGACCGTGAGAAGGCCAATGCATACGACGACCGTTCCGCCGATCAATAGCGCAATCATTACAAGCTCCAGATCCGCGCCAGCGGACTCAACAAGGTGAGTTCCATAATAGTTTCAACCAGGCGCATTACCAATCGGTAATTGGGCAAGCCCTCAACGAAAAGAGGCCCCGTTGGTCAGGCGCGGTTCAGGTTCAGAGGGTTAGTTTTACCCGGCATGTGAAAAAGGCGCTGGGAAAGGCCTTCGGAGCGGTTGCTCCTTTACCCTGACCGCAATGTTGCGTTGCAATTAGAGCAAATGCGCCACATTTCACAATTACCTAAACACCGAACCGAGGTACATAGTTCCCGGAGAGCCTGCCCGGAAGATATGCAGGCGCGGAAACGCTGGATCCTTTAGCCAAGATGTCATCCGTCACAACATCGGCCCTCGACATGCCTGCCGGGCGCTCGATCGATCAGACGTGCGATGACCTTGCGCTCGCCGTGCTGGCCGTCGTGACCGTCATCGCGGGCCTGACGTTCAAGGACTATGGCCTGGGCTGGGACGACTACACCCACGCGGAATATGCCGAACTCCTGCTGAAGATGTTCGGCAGCGGCTTCACCGACACCAGCGCCCTGTCGTTCGCCAACCTCTACATGTATGGCGGCGGCTTCGACATGGCGGCCGCGCTGCTGCACAAGATTATTCCGCTCGAACTGTTCGAGACGCGGCGGCTACTGGGCGCCATCGTGGGCGTGATCGGCATCGGCGTCACATGGCGGCTTGCGCGGCGCGTCGGCGGGCCTGTCGCCGGTCTTGCGGCGATCGTTCTGCTCGCGCTGTGTCCGACATTCTACGGGCACATGTTCATGAATCCGAAGGATGCGCCCTTCGCCGTGGCGATGGTGATCCTGATGCTCGGGCTGGTGCGGCTGGCGCAGGAATATCCGTCGCCCACGCCGCGCACGATCCTGATCATCGGTCTCGGCGCAGGCCTGTCGGTCGGTTGCCGCATCCTTGGCGGTCTGGCGCTGTTCTATGCCGTGATCGGTTTCCTGCCGCTCTGGATTTCAGACATTCGCGTGCACGGCGCGCGTGAAGCCGCGCGGCGGCTCGGTCATGTCGTTTATGTTCTGCTGCCCGGCCTGCTGCTGGGCTACCTGATCATGGGCCTGATATGGCCGTGGTCCATTATCGACCTCGCCAATCCATTCCGCGCGCTGACATATTTCTCGCATTTCTTCGAGAAGCCATGGAAGGAATTGTTCGACGGCGCGATCGTCTCCGTGCCGGACATGCCGTGGTCCTATCTGCCCACGCTGTTCGCGTTGCAGCTTCCTGAAGTCATGCTCGGCCTGCTGGGCGCGGGCGTCGCCGGTACGCTTGCCGCGCTGATGCGGTCGGACATCGATTCCAGACGGAAGACCATCCTGCTGATGCTGACGCTGGCCGCGACGCTGCCGCTTGTCATCGCGATGGTGAAGCGCCCTGCTCTCTACAACGGCATCCGTCATTTCATCTTCGTCATCCCGCCGATGGCGATCCTTGCCGGCGTCGCCTTCGCCGCCATCGCCGGCTGGCTGAAGCAGCACAGCCGCCCCGCACAGGCGGTGTTCGCCCTGGTGTTCCTGCTGGGGCTGGTGTTGCCGCTCAATGAAATGATCCGGCTGCATCCGTACCAGTACACGCACTTCAACCACATCGCCGGAACCGTTCGCGCCGCCGACAACCACTACATGCTCGATTACTGGGGGCTCGCGCTCAAGCAGGCCTCCGAAGGGCTGCGGCAGGAAATCGAGGAGCGGCAGGAACACGCGCCGAAAAACCGCAAGTGGCGTGTCGCGGTCTGCGGCCCGCAGCGCCCGGCGCAGGTCGCGCTCGGCCCCGACTTCGCGATCGGCTGGAACAGCCATGCCGCGGACTTCGCCATGACGCTCGGCGAATTCTACTGCAAGGGCCTGAACGCGCCGGTGGTGGTCGAAATCAAGCGTGACGACGTGGTGTTTGCGCGGGTTTACGACATCCGGGGCAAGAGCATCGCCAGCCTGCTCGCGATCCCCGAGCCCTGACCCGCCACATGGCGCCCCTGCGAAGGCCGCATGTTGCGATAGCTGCACCCTGGCGCTAGGCTTTAGTGGAGTGGATTTGACATTCGCTACCCAATGGGCGGCGAGTCCGTAAAGCGAATGTCAAATCCAAAACTCCACTAGAAACTTATTTGCTAGTGGTCCGCCGATTCTAACATTCGCAAGAATGCCTGCTGAATAGGGATGCGAATGTTAGAATCGGACCACTAGGCAAGCAAAATCATACAAGTCACGGGAGCAATCGTCATGTCGCCAGCCGAAGCACGTCTCAAGGAAGTCCAGTCCACCATGGTTCCAGGCGAATGGGAGCAGCGCGTCAATCTCGCCGCGGCCTACCGTCTCGTTGCGTTTTATGGCTGGGACGATCTCGTCGATACGCACATCTCGGCGCGGGTGCCAGGCCCCGAGCATCACTTTCTCATCAATCCCTACGGCCTGATGTTCGACGAAATCACGGCGTCGAGTCTCGTGAAGGTCGATCTCCAGGGCAACCAGTTGACCGAGAGCGACTACAGCATCAATCCCGCCGGTTTTACGATTCACTCCGCCATCCATGAAGTGCGCGAGGACGCCGGCTGCGTTCTGCACCTTCACACGCCGGACGGCACCGCTGTTGCAAGCTGCATGGAAGGCCTCCTGCCGCTGAATCAGACCGCGCAGCTCGTTACCGGCGACCTCGCCTATCATGACTATGAAGGCATCGCGCTCGATCACGACGAGCGTCCGCGCATCCAGAAGGATCTCGGCACCAAGAACCATCTTCTGCTGCGCAATCACGGCACACTCACCGTGGGCCGTTCGGTCGCCTCGGCATTCGAGCGGATGTTCCATCTTGAGCGCGCCTGCACCATGCAGGTCCGCACCCGCATGCTGGGGCCGACCGCCTACCCGGTCGACAAACTGGTCATCGAGAAAAACGAGAAGCTGGTGACCGACCCGGTGCGCTCGGATCTGCGTTCGACCAAACTTGTCTGGCCTCCGCTGCTTCGCAAGCTTGACAGGATCGATCCGAGCTACAAGACTTGATCCGTCAGCCTCTACACTGACCCGGACTGCAAACGCCGCCCAATTCCGGGCGGCGTTTTTGCGTTTTGGATACCTTCTTCCTGCACTTGCTTAAGCTTTGGCCGGGCGCATCAAGGGTTTGCTAATCCGGACCGGTTACGGCTGGCGGGGTACGCCGCGTTGTTTCCCCTGGAAACCAGCCCATGAACCCGTTCGATGCTGCCGTCTATGTCGTGGCGATTATCGCCATGATCACCGGCTTCAATGTCGGCCTCATTCGCAGCGCCGCGACAATTCTGGGCTATGTTAGCGCCGCGCCTCTCGCCGTCGCGGGCACGTCGGTCATTTCCCCAATCCTTGCAGGTCAAAGCGCACCAACCGCAACTCAGAATTCAGTTGTTTTCTTCTGCGTTTTTCTCGCAGCCGGTATCGTGCTCGGATCGCTGCTGCGCCTTGCCATCGACGAAACGGTCGGCCCCGTCCGCAGTTTCGCCGACCGCCTTGCAGGCTCAATCCTGGGCGTCATCCGCATCGGGCTTGTCGCCGTCACGGTCGTGCTGGTCTTCGATCGCATCATCCCGCCGGGACGCGATCCCGCCTACCTCGCCGGCTCGACGTTACGCCCCATCCTCTCGCTGGCAGGACAGCGCGGCCTTAAATCGTTGCCGCCGGAGACGACGGCTTACATCGACCAGATCAAACGAGGGCAGCGGAGCTGAACCAGTTGGGCTGATCTTGTCCGAAATCTTTCCACTTTCGGCCCGGCTGGTGCGCAGCGATTTCGCACCCGTGAACCCGGATGCGCTTTTGGCGCAGACCCGGAATCCACTTTTCCTGTCGGGATGGATTCCGGGTTCGCGCAACAACGCGCGCCACTGAATGACGGCGGTATTGACATTCCCCGATAT
>JAGVII010000327.1 GCA_020056155.1 Afipia sp. | reverse complement strand
GACGTTGCTCTTCTGCACCTCGACGATGGCCGAGTCGCGCAGGTAATCCATGTAGATCGTCGCAGCCGAGAACAGCACGGTCTGTTCGAGCACGCGCAAGCCTTCGCGCGCAGCCGAGACCTGACTTTCAGCGGCGCGGGTGCGGTTGCCGGTCTGCCCTCCGTTGAACAACGTCTGGGTCACCGTCGCGCCGACCGAGCGCGGGGCATTGACGCCCGCGAGGGAGGTGGTGCTCAGACGTCCACCGACCTGGGTATTCTGTGCGGTGTCGGTGTACTGGGTTCCCGCGCTGGCCGTGACAGCAACGCGTGGACGATAACCGGAAAGTGCCTGCGGCACGCTTTCGTCAGTGGCGCGGACCGATGCGCGCTGCGCGTTCAGTTGCGGATTGTTCTGGTAAGCTCGCACCAGCGCGGCCTCGATGGTGTCCGCCATAACAGGAGTCGTTATGACCTGACCCATCAAGAGAGCCGCAAGAGCGGCACCCGCACTGAGTTTCGTCCGATTTTTAGCGTGCATTCGTCTATCCCCAAACCGGCTCCGCTCGCCATCTGAGGCGCGCGAAAATTCCGGGTAACCGAGTCGGGCTGTGCCCTTCCCGCGTCAGTCTATGCATCGGCAAGCCGGGGTGAAACCCCGTCCCGCCCGGACGCGGCCGAAACAGTGCGGCTGGGACATTGTAGCCACACCTGCGTATTTCCGAGGAAAACGGTCCTAGAATGTGAACGCCGGACGACGCTCAAGGCCCGTCAAAACGGGTGCGGAGGCATCAAAAAGCACCCGGCTGCCGAAATCCGCCGGTGAGCGCGCAACCAGCATGGCTCGTGGAGGCTTGCGGGTCGCAAACACGCCGACAAGCCGCCCGCCCACCTTCAACTGCTCATAAAGCCCATCGGGCTCGATTTCGGTGGCGCCGTCCATGACGATGACGTCATACGGCCCGTGAGCCGGGTCGCCCTCGGCCGGTGCGGCAGTTGTGACGGTCGCATTGGCGAGGCCCAAAGCGGCCAGATTCCTTGTCGCCGCCGCCGCCAGCGACGAATCGGGCTCGGTGGCGAACACTTCGGCGGCTAGCTGCGCAACGACGGCAGCCGAATAGCCGGTCGCGCAACCGACCACCAGCACCCGGTCCGTGTCGGAGATCGCGGCCGCCTGAAGCATTCTTGCAAGCACAGCGGGTTGGATCAGGCAGCGCCTCGCCTGTCCGTCCCCGGCCACATCGATATCCATATCCAGATACGCGATGGCGCGCTTGTTGTCCGGCACGAACTGTTCGCGCGGCACCGCGAGCATCGCATCGATGATGCGCAGGTCCGTCACGTCGCTCGGCCGCACCTGACAGTCGACCATATTCTGCCGCGCGGCCGTGAAATCTGACATGGGATAACCTCAAGACGGAACTGACTGGGACAGCCGGATCGACGTATCCGGCGCAGGCATATTTGCGGCAAGGCAGAATACGTTGCAAGCCTGTCTATGGTATGGGCTTACGTCCGATGACAGCATGCGGGGCATGATGGGAAATGATGGCACATCATATGACAGGACGTTCGGTCCGCTTTCACGTTTTTGGCCTGCTGCTGACCGCGCTGTTGATCTGCACGAGCATTGCCCCCGTGCTGGCGCAGACGACCGCCGCGCCACCGGCAAACACCGCGGATCAGCAGGCTCCGAAGCGCAAGAAAATGGTCGAGCGCGCTGCCGCAGTCATCAAGGCTCTGGGAGAGGCTTCGGCGAAGCGCGGACGGAAGCTCCCGGCGCTGACCGACTATTACGCCGCCAAGGCCGACCTCAAGTCGATTGACCCATCTGCTCCGGAAGCGCCGCGGGCGAAGAAACTGCTGGCGGCGATGCAGAAGAACGAGCGCGAGTATATCCGCAAGCTCGGCACCGGCAATATCGACGCGCGGCTCGATTCGCTGGCCGGCCATGTCGAAGGCCGCGAGAAGTTCGCAGCCCAGACCCGCAAGCAGATGCTGCGCCGTGGGCTTTCAATGGACATCGACACGTCCGGCGAGCACGACACGGTGTTGAGCATCAAGTATTTCAAGATGGACCGCCCGACGGTTCTCAATCTGGCGAGATCCGGCAAGATCTTCGACAGGGCGCGCGATCTCGGATTCCGGTCGGTGATCTTCACCGACGGCCGCCTCACCTGGACCTATGACGTGGCAGCGAATTCATTCCAATGAGGAAAGATCAGCGCAAACGCCGCAGCGCAACGCCGCCTGCGACCGGCCCATCGGCGACGGGGCCGGACCACGGCGCATTGTCCGCGAGCGGTCTGTCGTCTGTGCGGCGGCAGATGAGTGAATTCGATGACCTGCCGCCCGAGGTGCGCGCGGCCCTGATGTCCGCGAACGAACCGAGCGACCAGATGATCGATGTCCTCTGCACCATGCATCGCAGCGGTTTCCCCGTCGCGGACCTGATGAAGGTGATCGATGCAAGCAATGCCAAAAGCGGCAGCTAGCTCGCATTGAGGGCGCGGCTTTCGCCGCCGCAAATTCGCCCACAACCGGCCCGGCGGCGGAATCAAGACGGACCCGGTCACGGGATTGCATAAGTGTCTGCGCCCTTGTAACTACTCCCGCCAGTGGGGCCACGTGGCGGAGTGGTTACGCAACGGTCTGCAAAACCGTGTACACCGGTTCAATTCCGGTCGTGGCCTCCAGTAACCATTTCAGTGGGTTAAGTCGCCAACCCAATCCTTCTTCGCATCTCTGGGCTGGCATGCGGGACGCCCTGCGCTCCACATCTGCGATCCGCTCTCCCGCGAGCAAGAACAACCCCTGCTAAGCGTGGACAGGCTCTCGCCCCTCGGGCGGCCACAGCGCGTTGGGTATCAGGTCATGCCGGACAACGACGACCGGCCGGAGGTCTGGCCTCCGGCCGGTCAGCCTAACGCCTTGCAGCGCGCGGAACTGGGGCCCTCAACCGACACCGCCCTTGAATTGGACGGGCCCTGACGGCCTTCCCTTCCAGACATTCTCGATCAGGGCGCCCAGCTCTTCTTCCTCTTTCGCCAGCCGGGACTCGATCAGCGTTCTTTCCGCGTTCGAAAGGGTCTGCGACCTCAGCAAGAACTGATAGTGGCCGATGACCTTCTGATGCCCACGCACCAGGTAATCCTGGATGCTCCCAACCATGACTGCACCGCTTATGCTGTAGCGCCGATGGTTTTCCAGGACCCCTTGGATTCCATGAGCGGGGGAAAGGTTTTGTCGGCCAGTTCCGCCAACGCATCCTGTTCTTCTGACAGGCGCTTCAAGACAAAGCTGCGTTCAAGCTCGGTCAGCTGCGTTTGCAGCAACCGGCGATAGCGCCGAATGTTGCTCGTTCGCGCACGTATGCGTGCAAGTTTCTCATCAGCCATCATCGCCGACACGACTGTCCTCCATCTTTCCTTTCATCTGTGATGAAGCGACACCCGCCGGTTTAACCGGCGGGGCACGCGAGACTCAGCGGCGGCGGAGTTATGCCGCGACCTTCGAGTCCAGTTGCGGGACGCTGGAAGCGCCGCTGATGGCAATCCGTCGAGGCTTCATTGCTTCGGGGATCTCCCGAATCAGTTCAATGCGCAGAAGCCCATTTTCAAAGGACGCTTTCTTGACCTGGACGTAGTCTGCCAGGTTGAACTGCCGGCGGAACTGCCGCTCGGAAATCCCCTGGTAGAGGTACTCGCGCTTTTCGTCCGTCTTGCGCCCTTCAATCATGAGGACGTTTTGCTCGGCGGTCACATTGATCTCATCGGCCCGGAATCCCGCCAGCGCCAGAGAAATCTGGTAACGGTCGTCACCCAGTCTCTCAATGTTATACGGAGGGTAATGCGCCTCAGCCTGCTGCTGCGCGGCATCAACAAGATCGAAGAGACGATCGAAGCCGATGGACGACCGCCAGAACGGGGTAAAGTCGTACGAAGTTCTCATAGCCAAATCCTCCATTGAGCAAGTTGGATACAAGCGGACCCCGATCGCGCCGGAGTCCGTCTCCTCCGGGCCCCCAGAGGGCGACCCGGGCCGTTGGACGGCGATAAAAAAATTAGAAAAAGCGCGACAGGTTTCAAGCGCTCCGAAAAAATTTTTTAGGCCTCGGATTTGGGTTCACTAGCCACACGGCAACCGCAAGTTCAGGATTACTGCTTACGCATGGCGGCGCGATTGAAATCCTGCGTCGTGAGGATGCTTTCCTGCGACACCGGGTGCCGGCGCCATGTTGGCCAGGGACAAGCGATTACCAGGCTGCAGAACCGTGTACACCGGTTCAATTCCGGTCGTGGCCTCCAAGGCTAATCCATTGAAATAGTGTCGAAAATTCCTCAGAAAATTATCAACTTACTCGCGCCAACGTGCGCAAACATAGCAATTTCAATCCGATGCAGGGCGCTTTCGCTTGCCCTCCACCGACGGTTGCGGAACACTCTTCGCAGGTTCGGGGGAGATCGGTTAATGCGTGTCTTAGGAATGGCGGCGCTCTGCGTCGTTCTAGGCGGTTGCGCCTCTCAGATCATGAAGTCCTACGTCGGGAAGACAGTCGCTGAAACGGTGATGGATTATGGGCCACCAGCGACCGCGTTCGATGTCGATCAGAATCGCCGCGCGTTCATTTGGTCGATGAATAGTTCGTACACGATGCCAGGCACAACCACAGTAAATGGCAATGTTAACGTGATCGGCGGAACAGGCTTTTATAGCGCAACGGCTATCTCCACGCCGCCGCAGACAATCTCGCAACGATGCAACTATACCGTATTTGCCGAGCGCATCCCTGGTGCGCCGGCAGGCCCGGCAGGCTGGCTAATTGTCGATTTCAGAAAACCCAGCCTCATGTGTGAGTGAACATTTCACAAGAGCGATTTCTGACGGCGCAGTTCACGGCCGATGAGCGAGGGCAAACTCTGCGATGAGCGACGGTTGGCAGAGTTGGAAGCCGAAACACCGCGGTCGCCCACCCGGCGAGTGGCGGCAGTTCAGAGTCGCAGAGCGCGTGGCTGGCCTGAAGCACATGAGGGCAGAAATCCTCCGCTTTGGTGCAGGCGCTTCGCACGCTGAGAAGGATAGGCTTGACTTCGGCCTTGACCTGCAGCGCCAACCCGAAAACCGTCACGACAAAAATGCAATCATGGTTCGGGGGCACTGGACGGTCCAACAGAAGCGTTGGTTCCGACCACCTACCAAAACGGTCGACAGGGTGCACATCGGATGGATCGACCGTGATACGGCCGCCCACCTTGCGCTTGCTGGTCCGAATTTTCCGATCGCTGCAGAGTTCTACGAGATGGCCATCGCGAACGATCCCGATCCAGAACTTGGCTTTGGCGTTATTATCAAAGTGATCGTGCTTATCCCGTCATTCAACAATCCTCTCTGGGGCGAGACGAGTCGGATCATTTCGGGAGGTTAGGCTGAACGCTACAGCCCCAGCGTTCCATCCCGAAAGCGATCACGGGGCTGCAGAACCGTGTACACCGGTTCAATTCCGGTCGTGGCCTCCAATATTCTCTTATCCATTCACGGACATCGCGCTTTTTTCGGCGATTTACGCTTTGCAAGACTCGGGGCCTTTGGTATAGGCGGCCCATTGCTGCTTCAGCAGTATTCCTCGGTAGCTCAGCGGTAGAGCATTCGACTGTTAATCGAATGGTCGCTGGTTCGAATCCAGCCCGGGGAGCCAATCAAATCAATCACTTAGCTGTTCCCGATCCATCCCTGCCTTGCGGGGCCCTGCGCACGTGCCTAGCTTCTTCAAAGGGCGCGGCGGGCAATCCCGGGATGGAACAGGCGGTTTTGAAGTGAGTGCAGAATCCAGGGCCGAGCTTAACCGCCACTTTGAGTGGATCGCGGATCGGCTTCCTGAAAAAGGCGGGCGTTTTGTGCGCTGGTTGCGTCAACCGTCATCGCAATTGGTGCGGATTCCCCTCGCCCTTTTTCTTGTCGTTGGCGGCATTTTCAGTTTCCTGCCCATTCTGGGCCTCTGGATGTTGCCGCTCGGCCTGATGCTGATTGCCCAGGACGTGCCGTTCCTTCAGCGGCCGCTTGCAAG
>JAGVII010000159.1 GCA_020056155.1 Afipia sp. | reverse complement strand
TTGGTCAGACTGCGGTGGGGCTTATCTCATAACAAGTCGTCCAGGCGAACGCCGGGAACCATAACCACATCGCTCTCAATTGAGCAGCGTGGCTGGACGCCTTTTCACAACAACACCGACAGGGAGTATGGGTCCCGGCATGCGCCGGGACGACATTCCAATTATTTGACGGCATCCGGTATTTGGCGCGTTCAGGCCGCCGCGGACGCCGTTCCCAAAGCCGAGACGATCATGTCGACGGCTTCCTCGACGAGGTCGCGGTTGTCGCCCTCACCCATCACGCGGATGACCGGCTCGGTCCCGCTGGGGCGGATCAGCAGGCGGCCGCTGCCGTTCAGGCGCTTCTCGGCATCGACGATCGCCGACTTCACCTGCGGGTTGTCGAGCGGCTTGCCGGTGCGATAGCGCACGTTCTTGAGGATCTGCGGCATCGGCTCGAAGCGGTGGCAGACCTCCGAGACCGGACGGCCGAGGCGCTGCACGACGGCCAGAACCTGAAGCGCCGCGACGAAGCCGTCGCCGGTGGTCGCGAAGTCTGACATGATGATGTGACCCGACGGCTCGCCGCCGAGATTGTAGCCGCCCTTCTGCATCTGCTCGAGCACGTAGCGGTCGCCGACCGGGGTGCGCAGCAGTTCGATGCCCTGCTCCGCCAGATAGCGTTCGAGGCCGAGATTGGACATCACGGTGGCGACGATGCCGGGCTTCGCCAGCCGCCCGTCGTCCTTCCAGCTCTGCGCGATCACGGCGAGAAGCTGATCGCCGTCGACCACATGACCACGCTCGTCGGTGATGATGACGCGATCGGCGTCGCCATCGAGCGCGATGCCGATGTCGGCGCGCATCTCACGCACCTTGCGCGACAGCGCTTCCGGCGAGGTCGATCCGCAGTCCTTGTTGATATTGAAGCCGTCGGGCTCGACGCCGATGGAGATGACGTCCGCGCCCAGTTCCCACAGCGCTTCCGGCACCACCTTGTAGGCCGCACCATTGGCGCAATCGACCACGACGCGCAGGCCGTCGAGGCTGAGATCGCGCGGCAGGGTGCGCTTGGCGAATTCGATGTAACGGTCATGGACGCCGTCGATGCGGCGGGCGCGGCCGAGACTGGCGCTCTGGGCAAGCCGCTTGTCGAGGTTCTCGTCCATCAGGAGTTCGATCTGCGTTTCGACATCGTCGGACAGCTTGAATCCGGCGGGGCCGAACAGCTTGATGCCGTTGTCGTCGAACAGATTGTGCGAGGCTGAAATCATCACGCCGAGATCGGCGCGCATCGACTTGGTCAGCATGGCGACGGCCGGCGTCGGCATCGGGCCGAGCAGCAGCACGTCCATGCCCACCGAGGTGAAGCCCGCCACCATGGCGTTCTCGATCATGTAACCGGACAGACGGGTGTCCTTGCCGATCACCACGCGGTGACGATGATCGCCGCGCTGAAACACCAGCCCGGCAGCCTGCCCGACCTTGAGAGCCAGTTCCGGCGTGATCAGGCCATTGGCGCGGCCGCGAATGCCGTCGGTGCCAAAATACTTGCGAACCATGAATTCCCCTGCTGCGCCTTGTCTCCGGCCGGGCGCCGGACAGGCACCTGCATGGCTCGGGCGAATTCCCCATTCTAGCGCGGAGCCAGTTATAATGCCTCCGGGGCGCGTCATCCTTCAAATAATATGATGAATCATTACCGCCGCCTGCCGCGGGCGGCGGCTTCCATCTATTTGATTTATATAGATATTATTGTGAAGTCCTCGGGTTTCCGGGATTGCTCACTTCTTCCGCTTGATGTCCTGATCGTGCCTGGAGGGCGGCGGCTGGGTCACATTCACCGGGTCCGAGCCCGGAAACGATTCTTCCAGCCCCTCCTCGAGGGCCTCGTCGAGCTTCTTCTTTTCCGGGTCTTTCGGCTTGTTGTCGTTCTTCGGCTTGGTGTCGGCCACGGCCATGGTGCGCTCCTGCATTTGGTTCGCAGGGTCAACGTCCGGGAACGGCCCATGTTCCGGCGCGAAACCGGGGAAGCCGCCGGTCACTTGCGATCATTTCTCGGGATCAGGCTCGACGTGCGGATCGGGCTGGGTCAGCTTGACCGGGTCGGAGGCGGGGAAAGTCTCCTCAAGCGCCTCGTTCAGTTCGTCGTCCAGCTTGCGCTTTTCGGCTTCCGCCTCCTTGGCGGATTTAGCTGCCTTGGGACTGGAGGTTTTCTTGCTCATGAGCCTCTCCACGGCGCAGCGGCTGTTTGCGTGCGCCTCAACCATGATAGATGATCGTCCAAGGGCATTTTCGCAAGAAAGTGCCTCATCAAAAATGCGCGTATTCTGATCGCAAAACCGGTGCCCACTTTTGCGGAATACGCGTCAGAAAATTCAATGACGTGAGGATGCGTCCATGAAGAACATTACCTGCATCGAGGACCTGCGGCTGCTTCACAAGCGCCGCGTGCCGAAGCCCTTTTTCGACTACGTGGACGGCGGCTCCTATGCGGAAGAAACCCTGCGCGCCAATGTCAGCGACATGCAGAAGTACAAGTTTCGCCAGCGCATCCTCGTGGACGTTTCGAAACGTGAACTCAACACCACCATCCTCGGCGAACCCGCCGCGATGCCGCTGATCCTGGCGCCGGTCGGCTCGACCGGCATGCAGTATGGCGACGGCGAGATCTATGCCTGCCGCGCCGCGCAGGCGCTGGGGATTCCCTATACGCTCTCGACCATGTCGATCTGCTCCATTGAAGATGTCGCGGCGAGCGTCGACAAGCCGTTCTGGTTTCAGCTTTACGTCATGAAGGATCGCGGCTTCGCAAAATCGCTCATTGAGCGTGCCATCGCCGCGAA
>JAGVII010000221.1 GCA_020056155.1 Afipia sp. | reverse complement strand
GCCGCCTTGGCCGGAATCGGGAACGAGACTTCGGTGATGATCTCGCCCTCTTCCAGCGCGGTGGTGAACAGGCCCTGGAAGAAATCGTCGGCCTTGATGCTGCGCTTGTTGGTTTTCACCGTAGCGTCGAGCGCCACCACGGCAGCGGGATAATCCGCCGCCGGATCGTTGTTGGCGATCGAACCGCCGATGGTCCCTCTGTAACGAACCGCGGGGTCGCCGAGCACTGAGGTCAGATGCACGATGGCGGGGATCGCCTTCTTCGCCTCCGTGCTGGTGAGAATATCGTAGTAGGTCGTCGCCGCCTTGATGACCAGCGCATCCGCCGTGGCCGACACGCCGACCAGCGCGGGAATCCGCGCGAGGTCGATCACATCGGACGGTTGCGCGAGGCGCTGTTTCATTACCGGCAGCAGCGTGTGGCCACCGGCGAGATACTTCGAGTCGGAGCCCTTCTTGAACAACGCGATGGCGTCGTCAACGCTGGACGGGCGGTGATAGGTTGTCTCGTACATGATGCTTCTCCCCTACGGTGTATTTCTGCGCATGATCTTTTCCGAAAACCGGTGTCCACTTTTCGGGATCATGCGCTACTCCGCGGCCTGTTGCTGATGAATGGCGTGCCACACCCGATCGGGGGAGGCGGGCATTTCCAGCTTGTTGTTGCCGATGGCGTCGGTGATCGCGTTGATCACCGCCGGTGTCGAGCCGATGGCGCCGGCCTCGCCGCATCCCTTGATGCCGAGCGGATTGCTCGGGCATAGCGTCATGGTGTGCGACACCTTGAATGACGGCAGGTCGTCGGCGCGCGGCATGGCGTAATCCATGAACGACGCCGTCAGGAGCTGACCGCTCTTGTCGTAGACGGCGCCTTCCAGCATCGCCTGACCGATGCCTTGCGCAAGACCGCCATGAACCTGGCCCTCGACGATCATCGGGTTGATCAGGCGCCCAAAGTCATCAGCCGCGACGAAGTTGACGATGTCGGTCTTGCCGGTGCCGGGATCGACATCGACCTCGCAGACATAAGCACCTGCCGGGAAGGTAAAGTTCGTCGGATCGTAGAACGCGGTTTCCTTCAAGCCGGGCTCCATGCCGTCCGGCAGATTGTGCGCGGTGTAGGCAGCGAGCGCGACCATCGGCAGCGCAATCGCCTTGTCGGTACCGGTGACCTTGAACTCGCCGTTCTCGATGACGATGTCGTTTTCCGACGCTTCAAGCTGATGCGCCACGATCTTCTTCGCTTTGGCTTCGACTTTCTCCATCGCCTTGACGATAGCGGACATGCCGACAGCGCCGGAGCGTGAACCGTAGGTGCCCATGCCGAATTGCACCTTGTCGGTATCGCCGTGAACGATCGACACCTGACCGATTGGGATGCCGAGACGATCGGCGACCACCTGGGCAAACGTCGTTTCATGACCCTGACCGTGGCTGTGCGAACCGGTGAGGATTTCGATGGTGCCGACAGGATTGACCCGTACCTCGCAGGATTCCCATAAGCCCACGCCCGCGCCGAGGCTGCCGACCGCTTTCGACGGCGCGATGCCGCAGGCTTCGATGTAGCAGGAGAAGCCGATGCCGCGCAGCTTGCCTTCTTTCTTCGCCTGTTCCTTGCGGGCGGGGAAGCCGGCATAGTCGATGGCCTTCAGCGCCGCGTCGAGCGAGGCATTAAAGTCACCGGCGTCATAGGCCATGATCACCGGCGTCTGATGCGGGAAGCTGGTGATGAAATTCTTGCGGCGCAACTCGGCCGGATCGACCTTGAGCTGCCGCGCCGCGGTTTCCATCATCCGCTCCATCACGAACGAGGCTTCGGGGCGGCCCGCGCCGCGATAGGCATCGACCGGTGTGGTGTTGGTGTAGACGCTGATCACCTCGGCATAGATGTTTGGAATGTTGTACTGGCCCGACAGCAGTGTGGCGTAGAGATAGGTCGGCACCGACGACGAGAACAGCGACATGTAGGCGCCGAGATTGGCGTGGGTTTTCACCCGCAGGCCGATGATCTTGTTGTCCTTGTCGAATGCCATCTCGGCCTTGGTGAGATGGTCGCGGCCGTGGGCGTCGGTCAGGAAGGCCTCGGTGCGATCGGATGTCCATTTCACCGGCCGGCCGGTGCGCTTGGAGGCCCACAGCGCCACCATTTCTTCAGGATAGATGAAGATCTTGGAACCGAAGCCGCCGCCGACGTCGGGTGCGATCACCCGTAGCTTGTGCTCCTGCGCGACGTTGTAGAACGCCGACAGCACGAGGCGCGCGACGTGGGGATTTTGTGACGTGGTATAAAGAGTGAAGTGCTCTTCGGCGGAGTCGTATTCCGCAACCGCCGCGCGCGGCTCCATCGCATTCGGCACCAGCCGGTTGTTGGTAATGTCCATCGACACGACATTGGCGGCGTTCTTGAAGGCCTCGCCCGTGGCCGCTTCGTCGCCGATACTCCAGTCATAGATGATGTTGCCGGGCGCTTCGGGATGCAGTTGCTCCGCGCCGGAGGCGATTGCCGAACGGATGTCTGCCACCGCTGGCAGCTCTTCGTAGGTCACCTCGACGGCTTCCGCCGCGTCGCGGGCCTGATTGCGCGTTTCCGCGATGACCACGGCTACCGCATTTCCGACGAAGCGCACGGTTTCCGGCGCCATGGCCGGCCACGCGCCCATTTTCATCGGCGAGCCGTCCTTGGAGTGGATCATCCAGCCGCAGATCAGGTTGCCGATCTTGTCATCGACGAGTTGCTGGCCTGTCAGCACATCGACCACGCCGGGCATCTTCATGGCGGCGGTGACGTCGATGCCTTTGATTTTTGCGTGGGCGTGCGGACTGCGGACGAACGACGCGTAGGTCATGCCATGAAGACGGACGTCGTCGGTGTATTTGCCCTTGCCGGTGATGAAACGCTTGTCTTCCTTGCGCACCGCCCGTGCGCCGATACCTTCAACACTCATAATCTCGACCTTTCCATATGGCTGCCTTGGTCGCGCGAGCAGCGCGGGCAACTGCAAATCCGATTGATGAGGTGCCGTCGCGGATCATTCCGCGGCGGCGGCAACCTTCATGCGGCCGGCGGCGTCGAGCACCGATTTGACGATGTTGTGGTAGCCGGTGCAGCGGCAGATGTTGCCTTCCAGCTC
>JAGVII010000540.1 GCA_020056155.1 Afipia sp. | reverse complement strand
GAACTGCGCACAACCGCTTCACGCGGGACGACGAGGCCTTTGACCGGCGCTCCGCTCTTTGCCACGACGGTGACGGGTTGCCCGATGCTCAGCCCAGCGGGGGTATCCGTGACCGCGAACTGAACGATTGAAGCGTGCTGCTGAAGCGAGGGGCTGAAGCCACGGAACGCAAGCGCAATGGACTGCCCGCCGGTTGCGATTGCTGTGGCCTCGTTGAGGGTTTGCGGATCAACCTGGCCGTAGACCAGAGCTTCGACCCAATAGCCCTTCGGATCGACGATCTGAAACAGGATGTCTTGTGCCTGCACGACTTGGCCCGGCGTAGCCTTCGCGGATGCGATCACGCCATCGGTTGGTGCTCGCAGGAGTTCCGGTTCGGTGCGCGTATTGCGGATAACCTCGCGGCGAAGGCGCAAGCCCTCAAGCTCCGTCTCTGCATCCGAAACCTGGCTTGAGGGCACCGCGCCGCGCTCGGCGAGCGGGCGTAAGCGCCGGACCCTTGCATCCGCGACTGCAATGAGCTGTTCGATCTCGCCGGTTTTCTCAAGGATCGTGGTCCGGTCGGCGAGAGGCAGGTACGGGTCGATTTTCGCAAGAATATCGCCTTTGCGCACCTGCTGTCCGATGCGGGGTAGTCCGCTTTCCAGCGGAATGACGCGTCCGCCGTGAATGCTTTGAACAACGCTGTTTCGGTTGGGGTCGCCGATTACGCGGCCGATCAGATTGACGGCCGGTCCGGCCTCCTCAGTCGTGGCCGGTGACGTGCGGACTTCGAGAAGTCGCTGCGATGGTTTGGAAACAAAGGCAGTACCGTCCGCCAGACGGCGGGGTGCATCGCTCATCACCGTTTGCGGAGCGGGCGCGGTCTTGCTCGGAGCCGAGCCATCTTCGCCGAAGACGACGGCGACTAACGTAACAAGGACAACGACGGTGGCCGCGCCTGTTGCCACGGCCGGAATCACGCGGCGGGTGAAATGAAGGCGCCCAAATAGAACTCCCAGCCCGAATGCTACAAAAGTGAGGACGACAGGGTTGCGAACCGGGACAGGGAGAGAGGCGATCCACCTCGACGGTGTTACCGCCAGGACAGGCGCCGATGGAGGAGACAAAGTCAGCGAGCTGACAAGAAGATCGTCGCCGGAATTGGCCTCAATCGTGAAGACGACATCTACCGATCCCGAACTGGCGCGGTCGGGAAGCGGCACCACGTAGCTGCCGCTTTCCGTGCGTTCGGCTTCTACTGGTTCGCCGTCGCCGATTGCGATCTTGAGCCGCGCGTCGGTTACCGGTTCATTGGTGGCGAAACGATCCAGATAAATCGTCAGCCGCTTGTCCCTCGCGACCGCCACGACTTCGTAAAGATCCGACTGCGCGGTTGTTCGCGGATAGGTCGAGGCTGCCAACGCCGCTTTGGCCGTGTCATCGTCGTGACTGTGCCCTTCATGCGCAAGGGCAGAAAACGAACTCAACAGTGCAGTGGCCACGCAAAAGAGCGCAGCAACCATGCGGATACGAGCAAGCAGCCCAAACGGGCTTAATTGAAACGGATACATCGAGTAACCCCAATAACGGCGCGCGCGATATTGCGGGCGACCGTGGGCCACCCGCGATTAGGCTATGCTGGGGGTACTCGGTGGTCGGCTAGGCCGGTCTGGCTCAGTTCCGTCCCGTTGCTCCGACGGGACCGCCACGACCATGCGCTTGAACTCAAACGAAACTGCAACGGCGGGGCACTGCGTCACCACGATCGAAACGCTACCCAACGTCCAGCAAGGCAGACTTGCTGTTTGGTCTTCGTTGTCATGATCGGCCGGGTGATGAGTATGGCCGGCTATGTCGCCGTCATGCGTGTGGACGTGTCCCGTCACCTTGCCGTGCACGTGGACCGAACCACTTAGGGTTTCGGCCGGCTGCGGCATGAAACCCGCCGCTGCCATCGCCTGAGCTGCCGTTCCGACGGAGGCCTGCTGCAGAAAAGCCGCCATTGCCAGGAGCATAAGGCCTCTGGCGGTTTGACGGACAAAATTCTGGCAGCGGAAGCGCATAACGCAGCCGTAGAACAAAATGGCGAAGAGAACAAGGCGGCAAAAAAGCAATGTTCCCCGCGCGAGTTAACGACAATTTCAGGGTCAAGCCGGCCTTGAAACCCTGAGGCTCTCTCTTGGCAAAGTCAGGTTGACACGCTGGCTGCCAAGGAGTTTCATTGCCCTACGGGGATGTGCGATCTCCCCGCGAGGCGACATGCCCAAGTATCGCGTCCTGATCACCAAGGACGCAGCATGTCTTCATACACTTCGATTTCATCCGACAAACTGTTTCGACGGATCGGTACGGCCGGGGCACCGATAGTCGTTGATGTTCGCATCGACGAAGACTTCTCGGCTGACCCGCGCTTGATACCGGGTGCCGTCCGACGCTCGCATCTCGAAGTCCGTGAATGGGCCTCCTCTCTATCGGGCCAGTCAGTTGTCGTAGTCTGCGACAGGGGTCAGAAGCTAAGCGAAGGCACCGCAGCCTGGCTCCGGCACAGCGACATCGCAGCTGAGATCCTGGAAGGGGGTCATCTTGGATGGCGGGAAGCGGGGCTTCCAACCGTTCCCGCCGACAAAATCCCGAAGCGAGACGAGCGCGACCACACGGTCTGGGTCACACGGTCGCGTCCCAAAATCGATCGCATCGCTTGTCCGTGGTTGATACGTCGTTTCGTAGATCCCGCTGCGGTCTTCCTGTTCGTGGCTCCGCCCGAAGTCGAAGCCGTGGCCGAACAATTCGGCGCCACTCCCTTCGACATAGAGAACGTTTACTGGAGCCATCGCGGCGAGCTTTGCACTTTTGATGTGATGATCAAGGAGTTAGGCCTGTCGACGCCAGCCCTTGAGCGGCTGGCTGCCATGGTCCGCGCCGCTGACACCGCGCGACTTGATCTCTCTCCGGAAGCTCCTGGGCTATTGGCCGCCTCACTTGGCCTGTCGCGAATGTTCGATGACGATCTCGAACAGTTGGATGCCGGAATCCTCCTCTATGACGCGTTCTATCGATGGTGCCGCGACGCCACCAAGGAGACGCATAATTGGCCAACTAACAAGGTGAAGCCATGACCGACTTTACAGCGCCCGAGAAAATGAGCGCTCAAGCGAACACGCATGGCATCTCATTTAATGAGGCAATTCTCGTTTGGATGCGCATCGCCATACTGAGCTTTGGCGGACCCGCCGGCCAGATCGCGGTCATGCATCGTATCCTGGTCGACGAAAAGAAATGGATATCGGAAGAGCGGTTTCTGCACGCTCTTAATTACTGCATGCTGCTTCCCGGGCCTGAGGCGCAGCAACTCGCCACGTATATTGGATGGCTCTTGCATCGGACCGTTGGCGGGCTCGTGGCCGGAGGGCTGTTTATCCTTCCTGGTATCGTCGCCATCATGGGGCTCAGCTACATCTACGCTCTTTACGGAAACGTGGGCTTTGTCGAGGCCATATTTTTTGGCCTCAAAACGGCTGTACTTGCTATCGTCATTCAGGCTGTAGTCCGCGTCGGCAAGCGTTCCTTGCGCAATCCGATCATGGTGTCGCTGGCGGCGATTTCTTTTGTGGCGATCTTTTTCTTCGGTGCACCGTTTCCGCTCATTATCGTTGCAGCTGCCGCCTTCGGTTTCATGGGTGCCCGGCTTGGCAGGCCAGAGTTCGCGCCGCTTGAACACGGCGGAAAAAACACGGCTGTAATTGACAGCATGCTCGGCGATGAAGTGCCGGATCACGTTCGGCCAAACACTGCACGCACGCTGCGAGTGGGCGCTATTTGGCTTGCGATCTGGCTAGTTCCTGTTTTCACATTGCTCCTTGTGTTGGGGCAAAGTGACGTATTCAGCCAAATCGCTGTCTTCTTCAGCAAGATGGCAATGGTGACTTTCGGCGGAGCCTACGCCGTACTTGCGTACGTCGCGCAGCAGGCGGCTGATTACTATCAATGGGTGACACCCCGGGAGATGCTGGATGGCCTTGGCATGGCGGAGACCACACCGGGGCCACTCATTATGGTGGTGCAATTCGTGGGCTTCATGGCCGCGTTCCGAGAGGCGAGCGGTCTTACGCCAGTGCTGGCCGGTACGCTGGGCGGGTTGCTTGCGACATGGGTAACGTTCGCGCCCTGCTTCCTCTGGATCTTTGTAGGAGCGCCCTACATTGAGGCGTTACGAGGTAACAAGGCGCTGGCTGGTGCCCTTTCGGCCATAACCGCGGCTGTCGTCGGCGTGATCCTAAATCTTTCGATCTGGTTCGCGCTGCACACGTTGTTTAGGCAGACGTACCCCGTACATCAGTTCGGTCTATCCTTCGATGCGCCCGTTTTTAGCAGCGTGGATCTGCCAGCTCTTATCCTCTCGATTGCGGCAGCTACTGCAATCTTTCGGTTCAATATCGGTATGCTTGTCGTGCTCGCTGCTTCGTGTGGTGCAGGCGTTGTGATGCGGCTGGCGGGTTTCATCTGACTAGCCTTATGCGATGGACCCGATATCGCACCAGCTACTCAAACAAGGAGAAGTCACATGCGGAAAACAGTCTCCAAGTTTCTTAGCGTTGGCCTCTGCCTCTTTGCGCTAAGTGCGGCGCATGCACAGGATGCTAATTGGCAGAAGGTAGACGAGATTCTTGGCCGCAAAGCCGCAGTTTCGGGTGACGTGCATCGGTACGGATTCCCGAGGTCCGACCTTTCCGTGACACTAGACGGGGTGACGATCAAGCCGGCGCTGGCGCTTGGGGGCTGGATTGCATTCAAGCCGGCCCACGGTGGCGTCATGGTCATGGGCGATCTTGTTCTGCTGGAGAGCGAGATTAATCCGGTGATGCTCAAGATGATCGCAAACGGGATCGAAATCACGGCCGTGCATAATCATCTACTGCGTGCAAGCCCTGCGACATTTTACATGCATGTTGCCGGGCACGGCGACCCTTTAAAGCTGGCATTGGCCATTCACGAAGCACTGGCTCTGAGCAACACCCCGCTCACCGTTTCTTCGACAGCAAGTCCGCCGCCTGCCATCGAACTTGACATGGCGCAACTCGACCAGATCATCGGAGCGAAGGGACAGGCTAACAGCGGCGTATACCAGTTTAATGTTACTCGCCGCGACCCGATAACCGAAAAGGGCATGCAGTTAAGCCCCGTGGGACCGATGGGTGTCGCCATCTCCATCAACTTCCAGCCAACGGGCAATGGCAAGGCGGCCATT
>JAGVII010000380.1 GCA_020056155.1 Afipia sp. | reverse complement strand
GGTTGACGCCCTACACCTCGACGCAGGAAAACGCGTGGCTGGTGCTGGCCTCGCGGGCGCTGGCGAAGGAGGCGAACAGCCTGGCAATCACCGTCAACGGCGAGGCCGCGAAGAATGCGCTGTATCGCAACTATCGCAGTGCCGATTTCGCCTTGAGGCCGATCACCATTACCAATACCGGCGACACGCCGGTGCAGGCCGTGGTGTCGGTCACCGGCGCGCCGATCACGCCGGAGCCCGCGGCCTCGAACGGGTTCAGGATCGAGCGCAATTATTTCACGCTCGACGGCAAGCCCGCCGATGTCTCGAAGGCCATGCAGAATGATCGCTTCGCTGTCGTGCTGAAGGTCGTCGAGGAGAAACCGGTGTTCGGCCACATCATGGTGGTTGATTATCTTCCGGCCGGTCTGGAGATCGACAATCCGAAACTGGTGTCGTCGGGTGATAGCGGGACGCTCGACTGGATCGAGGACGGCGAGGAACCGGAAAATACCGAGTTCCGGGACGATCGCTTCAGCGCAGCGATCGCGCGTGAAGCGAAGGACCAAGCGGTGTTCACGGTCGCCTACATCGCGCGCGCGGTGTCGCCCGGCAAATACGTGCTGCCGCAGGCCTATGTCGAGGATATGTACAATCCCTCGCGCTATGGACGCACCGGCACCGGAACAGTCGAGGTGACCAAGGCGAAATGAGCGATCCCGCCGACCATAACGCTCCGCCGTCAGGCTTGGTCTCTCCCCCGTCATTGCGAGGAGCACCCGGATCAGCGCTTTGCGCTGTCCGGGCACAGGCTCCGCGACGAAGCAATCCAGTCTTCTGGGTTGCTCGTTTCAATGGATTGCTTCGCTGCGCTCGCAATGACGGGGTGAGGGACAACGATCTCCCTCCATCGTCATCCCCGGGCTTGTCCCGGGGATCCACGTCTTCCTTTTCAGACGTGCAGCAAGACGTGGATGGCCGGGACAAGCCCGGCCATGACGAAATGAGAGGCTGGCGAGTGGTTCAGAAATGCTTCGCAGCGCTCGCAATACTTTGTATTGCGGCGATTGCGGCAGGCATTCTCTGGATCGCCTCACTGCCGCCATTGCCGTTCGCGGAAGCGCGGAAAGTTTCGACAACCATCCTCGACCGTAACGGCAAGCTGTTGCGCGCGTTCGCGATGGCTGACGGGCGCTGGCGGTTGCCAGCCCACGCGAAGGACGTCGATCCGGGCTATCTCAATCTGCTTTTGAACTACGAGGACAAGCGTTTCCGCTCGCATATCGGTGTCGATCCGCTGGCGATGGGACGCGCAGCATTTCAACTCGTCACGCGCGGCCACATCGTGTCGGGCGGCTCCACCATCACCATGCAGGTGGCGCGGCTGATGGAGCCGCGACGGGAACGCTCCATCTCGGCGAAGCTGCGCCAGATGGTGCGCGCGGTTCAGCTTGAGCGCAAACTCAGCAAGGATGAAATCCTCGATCTGTATCTGACGCTCGCGCCGTTCGGCGGAAATCTCGAAGGCGTGCGCGCGGCGTCGTTCGCCTATTTCGGCAAGGAACCGAAGCGGCTGTCGCTGGCGGAATCCGCGTTGCTGGTGGCGCTGCCGCAGTCGCCGGAAACGCGGCGACTCGACCGTCATCCGGATGCTGCGCGGGCCGCGCGGGACCGCGTCCTGACGCGGATGGTGGAGCAGGGGAACGTCTCTACCGGCGATGCGGCTCACGCAAAGTCCGAGCCGGTGCCGCGCTGGCGCAAGCCGATGCCGCTGCTGGCGCCGCATTCGACCGATCAGTCGCGCGCAATCATGAAGGATACGCCGGTCATTCAACTCACGCTGGATTCCGGAATTCAGAAAGCACTGGAGTCGCTCGCGCGGGACCGCGCCATTGCGCTGGGGCCTGATGTGTCGGTCGGCATTCTCGCCGTCGATAACGAGACCGGCGATGTGCTGGCGCATGTCGGATCGTCGGATTATTTCGACACACGGCGCGCGGGGCAGGTGGATATGACACGCGCGGTGCGTTCGCCCGGCTCGACGCTGAAGCCCTTCATTTATGGTCTCGCGTTCGAGGATGGCTTGGTGCATCCCGAAAGTCTCATCGAGGATCGCCCGATCCGTTACGGCTCTTACGCGCCGGAAAATTTCGACATGACGTTTCAGGGCACCGTCACCGTGCGTAAGGCCTTGCAGATGTCGCTGAATGTTCCCGCCATCGCCTTGCTCGACCGGATCGGTTCTAACCGGCTCACCGCGCGGATCAAGCAGGCGGGTGCAAACCTGATCCTGCCCAGGGACGAAACACCCGGCCTGGCGATGGGGCTTGGCGGCGTCGGCATCACCTTGAACGACCTCGTCCGGCTTTACGCAGGGCTGGCCCGGTCCGGCGACACGGTCGCGTTGCGGGAGATCGTGCGTCCGGATGACAAGGAGGAGCCGGAAGCCCGGCGGCTGCTCGATCCGTCTGCCGCATGGCTGACCGGCAATGTCCTGATGGGAACGCCGCCGCCCGACAACGCGCCCCGCAACCGGCTCGCGTTTAAAACGGGCACCAGCTACGGCTATCGCGACGCCTGGTCGGTCGGCTTCGACGGCCGGATGACCATTGGGGTCTGGGCCGGTCGCCCGGATGGCGCGCCGGTTCCAGGGCTCATCGGCCGGACCGCCGCGGCTCCGATCCTGTTCGATGCCTTTGCGAGGACTGGCAATCTTCCCAAAGGGCTGTCGAAGGCTCCGAAGGGAACGCTGATGGCGAGCAATGCCAGGCTGCCGCTGCCGCTGCGGCGGTTCAGGGCGTCCGGGGAGTTCGTCCGGACCGGGAGCGAGCAGGCGCTGCGCATCCAGTTTCCGCTGAACGGTTCGCGGATCGATGTCTATGGCGGCGCGGACGCGAACCCGTCGGCGATGCCGGTGAAGGTCGCTGGAGGAGTCCTGCCCTTGACCATGATGGTTAACGGAATCGCTATCGGGCATATCGACAGCCGGCGCCAGAAACTGGTCGATCCGCCGGGTCCGGGCTTCGCCCGGCTGACCGTGATGGACGCGACTGGCGCGGCGGACACAGTTGTCGTGAGAATTCAGTAGAACGGGTCCAAGCTGTTGTCCGGGTGTCGGTTTCAGCGTATGCGGAACCGATGGCCGAGACCTACCCAAGACCCAGATTTGGCGCGCCGCGCGAACCCGTGGAACAGAAGAATCCCGGCAGGGGCTTCGTGCGCGTCATCGACTTCGCCGTCGGCAGCCACACCCGCGCGGTTGCCTTGCTGGTGCTGGTCGGCCTGCTGTTTTTCCTGCCCGGTTTTTTCAACATTCCACCGGTCGACCGTGACGAGGCCCGCTTCGCGCAGGCCACCAAGCAGATGGTCGAGAACGGTGACTTCGTCGACATCCGCTTCCAGGACGAGGTGCGCTACAAGAAGCCGGTCGGCATTTACTGGGCGCAGGCGGCCGTCGTGGAGGCCGCATCCAAGCTCGGCCTGCCGCGCGCGCAGGTTCGTATCTGGCTGTACCGCGTTCCCTCATTGATCGGCGCCATCGGTGCCGTGCTGCTGACGTACTGGACGGCGCTGGCGTTCGTGACACGCCGAGGTGCGCTGCTGGCCGGTCTGATCATGTGCAGTTCGATCCTGCTCGGCGTCGAAGCGCGGCTGGCCAAGACAGACGCGATGCTGCTGCTGACCACGACGGCGGTGATGGGCGCGATGGCGCGCGCCTATCTGTCGTGGCAGCGCGGTGACGACGGGCCGCAACCGTGGAGATGGGCTGCGATTTTCTGGACGGCGCTGGCCGGCGGCATTCTGCTCAAGGGGCCGCTGATCCTGATGTTCGTGGCGTTGACGGTGGTGACGCTGGCGATCCTCGATCGCTCGGCGGCGTGGCTGTGGCGGCTGCGTCCGGTCTGGGGATTGATGTGGACCCTCGTGCTGGTGCTGCCGTGGTTCATCCTGATCTTCCTGAAGGCGGGCGATACGTTCTTTGCCGATTCACTCGGCGGCGACATGCTCAGCAAGGTCGCGAGTCCGCAGGAAACACACGGCGCACCGCCGGGGCTTTACTTCGTGCTGTTCTGGGTGACGTTCTGGCCGGGCGCGGCGTTGGCAGGCATGGCGACGCCGGCGGTCTGGCGCGCACGCCGCGAACCCGGCGCGCAGTTCCTACTGGCCTGGCTGCTGCCGGCGTGGATCGTTTTCGAACTCGTCATCACCAAGCTGCCGCACTATGTGCTGCCGCTGTATCCGGCCATCGCGATCCTGATTGTCGGCGCGCTGGAGCGCAAGGTCCTGTCGCGGACCGCGTGGATCGTGCGCGGATCGGCGTGGTGGTTCGTATTGCCGCTGATCGTCGCGGTCGGGTCGATCATCGGCGCGATGACGCTGCTGCGGCAGCCGGAATTTCTGGCGTGGCCGTTCGGAGCGGGCGCGCTGATCTTCGGGCTGTTCGCATGGTGGATGTACGACGACCAGCACGCCGAGCGCTCGCTGCTGAACGCGATCGGAGCGTCATGGTTTCTCGCTGTCTGCATTTACGGTGTGGTCGTGCCGTCGCTCGCGCCGCTGTTCCCGAGCGTCCAGGT
>JAGVII010000909.1 GCA_020056155.1 Afipia sp. | reverse complement strand
TCGTTGGTCCCTCCGGCCGGATCGAAGGCTATCTGACCGGAGAAGCCGACTGGCAGTCGGATGATGCCAGACATCTTCTCGGCTATTACGCGAACCCTATCGCGGGCTGAGATGGCTGGATGTTCGCCCGCTGGACCGCTGACTACGGCAGCTTGTCGTAGCCCTCGCCGAGCCCCTTCAGGCTGAGCGGGAAGCCGATACCTTCTTCCGGCGTCTCGAAAATAATGAAGGTGGCGGTCTTGGCGGTCTTGAGCTGGTTGAGCAGCGTATCTTCCATCACAACTTCGGCAACACAGCCGTTCGGCAGGCAGCGCACGAATCCGGCGCGGCCCACATCCTTGTCGTCGAGCTTGAGCCCGAGGCCGGACGGCAGCAGCACGCCCAGCGGCGCGACCACCCGCATCAGCTTGCTCTTCTGGTCCGCCGTCTTGAGGATAATGACGGTCAGGCCTGCGTTGGAACGGTCTTCGGCCACCACGCTCTGGATCAGGGCGCACTGTTCAGCCTGCGCACCGGCCGGGGTATCGCAGCGGATCTGCCAGTCGCCGTGGACCGATTTGACCGCGCCCTGCGCCCGTGCCGGAGCGGACGCCGCGAAAAGAGCCGCCACCGCGACGATCACGAGCCATACCGGCGCTGTCGCGAGGCTGCGGATTGAGAAAGGTTGGTTTCGCACGCCCATCAGGCTCAATTCCTCGGCATATATTCCGGCGGTCCGACGATTCCCGGAGATTTCCCGCAGCGTCGCCTGCCTGATCGCTGGATTGACAGGGCAATGACGGCGTCTTGAGGGCAAGCCTTGTTGGGCAAAGCCTACCGCCGGGATGCGCTACCTCACAGCCGCGAATCGGGTTTTCGCCGCATATCTCGCCCGTGGGTACAACGGACAAGCCAAGTGTCAAGCATCTCCCGCTGCCGGCCTCGGGTTTTGGCCCATTTGCCAAGGGGATTCCGCCTGTGTGCCCGCCTTATTACGTGCATTGCGGTAGGCATGGAATTATGGTTTGAGAGGCTGGAAATTCGACGCGTTCTAACCTTTGGCAAGTGGCCGAAATCGTGACCGCGACCGAAAAAGCAGGCTTTCACGCATCTTGCCGCCCGGCAGGATCGCTGGGGTGACAAGAGCAGGAGCGAGTGCGGCATGAAGATGTCGAAGGGCCAAAATGGCCGGCGAGTACTGGGCTTTGCGGTGGCTGCCACCGTGCTTGCCGCGGCAGGGGCAGCTTTCGCGGCGGGCGGGACCCTGGGTCAGCCGTCGCCTTGGGAATACGCGCTCCAGCCGTCCGCCTCGCCGGTGATGGACAACATCACTTGGTTCCATAATTTCCTGCTCTGGATCATCGCCGCGATCACGATTTTCGTCGCGATCCTGCTCGCCATCGTGGCCTTCAAGTTCAACGCCAAGAAGAACCCGGTCCCCTCCAAGACCACCCACAACACGCTGATCGAAGTGGTCTGGACCATTGTGCCGGTGCTGATCCTGGTCGGTATCGCCGTGCCGTCGTTCCGTCTGCTGTTCCAGCAGCTCGATATTCCGAAGGCCGACCTCACGATCAAGGCCACCGGCAAGCAGTGGTACTGGACCTATGCCTATCCCGATAACGGCAAGTTCGAGTTCGATTCGCTGATGGTCGCCGACAAGGCGCCCCGCCTCCTCGCGGTCGATAATGAAGTGGTCGTTCCGGTGAACAAGGTGATCCGGGTGCAGGTCACCGGCGCCGACGTCATCCATTCCTTTGCCATGCCGGCGTTCGGCGTGAAGATCGATGCGGTCCCCGGCCGTCTCAACGAGACCTGGTTCAAGGCGACCAAGGAAGGCATGTTCTACGGCCAGTGCTCCGAGCTTTGCGGCAAGGACCACGCCTACATGCCGATCGCGATTCGCGTCGTGAACGATCAGGAATTCACGACCTGGGTCGAGGCGGCGAAGAAGAAGTATGCGAGCAACCCCGCGAACTCATATGCGTCGATCGGGGCTGCTGCGCAGTAAGCGCATCGACGGACCAGGGGCGGAGAAGGGCGCACGGCGCCCGCACCGCAAGGCTGACGGGACTAGCTGACGGCACTACGAGGCTTAAAGGATTTGAAAATGGCCACCTCCGCTGCAACACATGATCACGCTCATGACGACCATGCGCACGATCACCCGACCGGGTGGCGGCGTTACGTCTATTCGACGAACCATAAGGACATCGGCACGATGTACCTTATCTTCGCGATCGTCGCGGGGCTCATCGGCGGCGCGATGTCGGTCGCGATCCGCATCGAGCTGATGTATCCCGGTGTGCAACTCTTCCACGAAGCCCACACCTACAACGTGTTCGTGACCTCCCACGGCCTGATCATGATCTTTTTCATGGTGATGCCGGCGATGATCGGCGGCTTCGGCAACTGGTTCGTGCCCCTGATGATCGGCGCGCCGGACATGGCGTTCCCGCGCATGAACAACATTTCGTTCTGGCTGCTGCCTGCCTCGTTTGCGCTGCTCCTGATCTCGACCTTCGTCGAGGGTGAGCCGGGCGGCAACGGTGTCGGCGCCGGCTGGACCATGTATGCGCCGCTCTCGACCTCGGGCCACCCGGGTCCGGCGGTCGATTTCGCGATCCTTTCGCTGCACATCGCGGGCGCATCGTCGATTCTCGGCGCTATCAACTTCATCACCACGATCTTCAACATGCGCGCGCCGGGCATGACCCTGCACAAGATGCCGCTGTTCGTGTGGTCGATCCTCGTCACCGTGTTCCTGCTGCTGCTGTCGCTTCCGGTTCTGGCCGGCGCCATCACGATGCTGCTGACCGACCGCAACTTTGGCACCACATTCTTCGCAGCTGAGGGTGGCGGCGATCCGGTGCTGTTCCAGCATCTGTTCTGGTTCTTCGGCCACCCTGAAGTGTACATCCTGATCCTGCCCGGCTTCGGCATGATCTCGCAGATCGTCTCCACGTTCTCGCGCAAGCCCGTGTTCGGCTATCTCGGCATGGCCTATGCGATGGTCGCCATCGGCGGCATCGGCTTCGTGGTCTGGGCGCACCACATGTACACGGTGGGCATGTCGTCGGCGACGCAGGCCTACTTCGTCGCGGCCACCATGGTTATCGCGGTGCCGACCGGCGTGAAGATCTTCTCGTGGATCGCGACCATGTGGGGCGGCTCGATCGAGTTCAAGGCGCCGATGGTGTGGGCGATGGGCTTCATCTTCCTGTTCACGCTGGGCGGCGTGACCGGCGTGGTGCTGGCCAATGCCGGCGTCGATCGCGTTCTCCAGGACACGTATTACGTCGTGGCTCACTTCCACTACGTGCTGTCGCTGGGTGCCGTGTTCGCGATCTTCGCGGGCTGGTATTACTGGTTCCCGAAGATGTTCGGCTACATGTACAGCGAGACCATCGCCAAGCTGCACTTCTGGGTCACCTTCATCGGCGTGAACCTGATCTTCTTCCCGCAGCACTTCCTCGGCCTGTCGGGCATGCCGCGCCGCTATGTCGATTATCCGGACGCATTTGCCGGATGGAATCTGGTGTCGTCGATCGGTTCCTACATCTCCGCGTTCGGCGTGCTGATCTTCATCTACGGCGTGATCCAGGCTTTCGTCCGCAAGGAGCAGGCTGCGGACAATCCGTGGGGCGCCGGTGCAACCACGCTGGAATGGACTCTGTCGTCGCCGCCGCCGTTCCATCAGTTCGAAGTTCTGCCGCGCGTTCAGTAATCCCGCGGCTGAGACAGATAATGCATCCGCCGCGGCTTTAGCGGCCACGGCGGATGAAACGTTCAGGAAGTGAGTTCAGATCTTGTCGATTGTCGACCATCACGCGATCGATCTGTCGCCTCGTATCTCCGAGGCGAGCGTCGCCGACTATATCGCGCTGCTGAAGCCGCGCGTGATGTCGCTGGTGGTGTTCACCGCGCTGGTTGGGCTCGTGATCGCGCCGGGGCATTTTCATCCGGTGCTCGCCGTTACGTCGATCCTGTGCATCGCGGTCGGCGCGGGCGCGTCCGGCGCTCTCAACATGTGGTACGACGCCGACATCGATGCATTGATGTCGCGCACCGCGAACCGTCCGATTCCGCGCGGGCGCATCCTGCCGGGTGAGGCGCTGGCCTTCGGCCTGACGCTGTCGTTCTTCTCGGTGATGCTGCTCGGCATTCTGGTGAACTGGCTCGCCGGTGGATTGCTCGCTTTCACCATCTTCTTCTACGTTGTCATCTACACGATGTGGCTGAAGCGCTGGACCGCGCAGAATATCGTGATCGGCGGCGCTGCCGGCGCCCTCCCGCCTGTCGTCGCCTGGGCCGCGGCCACGGGCTCGCTGTCGCCCGAGCCGATCCTGCTGTTTCTGATCATCTTTCTGTGGACCCCGCCGCACTTCTGGGCGCTGGCGCTGTTCCGCACCGACGATTATCAGCGCGCCAACGTGCCGATGCTGCCGAACGTCGCGGGTCCCGATGCGACGCGGCTGCAGATCCTGCTTTATACGATCCTGCTGGTGGCGGTTGCGGCGTCGCCCTGGCCGCTGGGCTATTTTGATGCGATCTACGGCGTGACGTCGCTGGTTCTCGGTGCGGGGATGCTCTGGTATGCCGTTCGCGTCTACCGCTATCGCACCGGCAGCGCGGCGTTGCGCGCCACGCGCGGCCTGTTCAAGTTCTCGATCCTGTATCTGTTTGCGTTGTTCGCCGTGTTGCTGGCCGAGGTCGTGGTGTCCGCAATTGCGCGGATGATGTGGTCATGAGTGCGGGCATCGTTATGGACAGCAAGAAACCGCCAGAGGGCATCGTTCTCACGCCGGAGCAGAAAAAGCGCCAGCGCGAGCGTTCGATCGCCATCGCCCTGGCGCTCGGTGTGATGGTGCTGCTGTTCTTTGCAGTGACCATGGTGAAGGGCCCGATCGTCCTTCATCGGCCGCTGTGAACGGAGGCGATGAGCACCACATGACGCAACAACCCACCAGCAAGGCGAAGCCGGGCATCAGCCGCGACATCATGGTTGCGGCGATCTGCGGATTCGTCGTCGCGTTCATGGTCGGCGCTTCCTATGCGGCGGTGCCGTTCTACGACTGGTTCTGCCGCGCCACCGGATTCAATGGCACCACGCAGGTCGCGACCTCTGCGCCCGAGGCGTCGCTGGAACGCCGCATCTCCGTGCGCTTCGACTCCAACGTCAGCGGCGGCTTGCCGTGGAAATTCGAGGCCGAGCAAACCGAGATCAGCGTAAAGATCGGTGAGGTCGTTACCGTCTATTACACGGTCACTAACCAGGCCGCGCGTACGACCACCGGCGTTGCCGCCTACAATGTCGCGCCCCTGACGGTTGGCGCGTTCTTCCAGAAGATCAATTGCTTCTGCTTCACCGAGCAATCGTTCGGTCCCGGCGAGAAGCGCGAGATGGCGGTGGTGTTCTATGTCGATCCGGCGCTGGCCGCCGATCGCGAATACGACGACCTCAACACCATCACCCTGTCCTACACGTTCTACCCTGTGAAAGATCCCGCACCGAAGCCGCTTGCGGCGGCGGCGCCGGACAAGCGCAAGGGCAATCTTTGATCTTTCGGCTATAACGACGACATGCGCCGGAATCGCACCGGCATCACGGAGAGACCACATGGCAACGGGCCAAGCCAAACACCACGATTATCATCTCGTCGATCCGAGCCCGTGGCCGGTCGTCGGCTCCATCTCGGCCTTCATCATGGCCGTGGGTGCTGTCGCATGGATGCACAAGATGTTCGCCGGCGCGCCGATCGTGTTCGGCGTCGGCACCATCGGCGTTCTCTACACCATGGCGGGCTGGTGGACCGACGTGGTTCGCGAGGCGCAGTACAAGGGCGACCACACCCGCGTCGTGCAACTGCATCACCGTTACGGCATGATCCTGTTCATCGCCTCCGAAGTGATGTTCTTCGTGGCGTGGTTCTGGGCCTATTTCAACGCAGCGCTGTTCCCGGCCGATCCGGTTCACATCACCCGCGAAGCGCTGTTCGGTGGCGTGTGGCCACCGAAGGGCATCGAGACTTTCGATCCGTGGCATCTGCCGCTGCTCAACACGCTCATCCTGCTCACCTCCGGCACCACGGTGACCTGGGCGCATCACGCGCTGCTCGAAGGCGACCGCAAGGGCCTGAAGTGGGGACTGATCCTCACCGTCGCCCTCGGCGCACTGTTCACCTGCGTGCAGGTCTATGAGTACAGCCACGCGGCGTTCAGCTTCGCGGGCAACGTCTACGGCGCAACCTTCTTCATGGCCACGGGTTTCCATGGCTTCCACGTGCTGGTCGGCACTATATTCCTGCTGGTGTGCCTGCTGCGCGCCTATGCCGGACACTTCACGCCGCAGCAGCATCTCGGCTTCGAGTTTGCCGCCTGGTACTGGCATTTTGTCGACGTGGTCTGGCTGTTCCTGTTCGTCGCCATCTATGTCTGGGGACATGGCGCTTCGACCATGGCGGGCGCGCACTGATCGCGCTGCGATTTGATCCATCAGGGCGGCCTTCGGGCCGCCCTTTTTCGTGAAGCGCTTTGCTCTTGCGGGGGCGCGGCAGCGGGCGTAGCGAAGGCCGATGAGAACAACGCCATGACCGATACTCCCGTGTCCGCGAGCGTGTCACAGGCAGCGCTGCGCGGCCTCGCCTGCAAGTGTCCGCGCTGTGGCGAGGGCAAGCTCTATGCGGGCTTCCTCACGCTGCGCCCGCGCTGCGACGCCTGCGGTCTCGACTATGCCTTCATCGATGCGGGTGATGGACCGGCTGTGTTCATCATCATGATCGCAGGCTTCATCGTGGTCGGCTCGGCGCTCGTTGTCGAAATCAAGTACCAGCCGCCATTCTGGGTTCATGCGGCGTTGTGGGGACCGCTGATTCTGGCGACCACCTTGCTGCCGCTGCGGTCGATGAAGGCGTTGCTGATCGCCTTGCAATATCACCACAAGGCCGCCGAAGGGCAGCTCGTCGAACGCAAACCGGACGCATGATCAGATCATGCGTGAGCTAACATGACACAAGAAATGAAAGCCTCGCGCCCGCGAGGGATTTTCGGCCTGGCCGTGATCGCACTGGTCATGGTGTCGGTGCTCGTCAGCCTTGGCGTCTGGCAGCTTCGCCGCAAGGATGAAAAGCACGCGCTGATCGCGGCCTTGACCGAGCGGCTCGCTCTGCCGCCGGGCGCATTGCCGTCGGCGGCCGCCTGGCCAACACTGACGCCGGCCCATGACGAGTTTTTGCGCGTCAGGTTCAGCGCGACGTTTGAAGCCAAACCGGATGCCATGGTCTACAGCTCCGGCTCCGCGGTGCGGGACGATATTACCGGGCCTGGAACATGGGCCTTCTTGCCGGCCCGGCTGGCTGACGGACGCAGCGTCGTCATCAATGCAGGCTTCGTGCAGAACACGATGCAGGATCGTGCGCAGCAGGACCGCGCGGTGGCGCGGCTCGTCACGGGCGCGCCGGTTGAACTGACCGGCTATCTGCGCTTCCCGGAAGAGGCCGGCACATTCACGCCGAAGGAAGATGGCGGCAAGCGGCTGTGGTTCGTGCGCGACCATCGTTCGATGGCGCAGGTGCTGGGCTGGGGTGCGGTGGCGCCGTTCTACGTCGATCTCGAATCGCCGATTCCGCCGTCGGGGACGCCGAAGCCGGGGCCGCTGCACGTGCAGCTCAAGGACAACCATCTGCAATACGCCATTACCTGGTTTGGTCTGGCGCTCGTGGTTGCCGCAGCCTTCGGGTTCTGGGTGGCGGGCCAGCGCCGGGCGGCCTGAGCGCTTTCCTTGTGAAGGCGGATCGCAGCCGATATGGTGCGTTTCGTTTTCACCGCGCGTGAAGTTATAACCAAACATTATCAAAGGCTTGCTTGAGGCTGGAGCCTTTGGAGGATCGCTTGACGAGCTATATTTCGACACGGGGTGAGGCTCCCCGCCTTGGCTTCTGCGACGTGATGCTGACCGGGCTTGCCCGCGATGGCGGTCTGTACGTGCCGGAGGTCTGGCCGCAGCTCAGCGCCGAAACCATCGCCGGGTTTTTCGGCCGTCCGTATTGGGAAGTCGCGGTCGAGGTGATCCGTCCCTTCGTCGCGGACGAGATTTCGGAGGCCGATCTTGGCCGCATGGCCGTCGAAGCCTACGCCACGTTCCGTCATCCGGCGGTGGTGCCGCTCAGCCAGATCGGCCCGCACCAGTTCGTGCTCGAGCTGTTTCACGGCCCGACGCTCGCCTTCAAGGACGTGGCGATGCAGCTGCTGTCGCGGCTGATGGATCACGTGCTGGCAAAGCGCGGCCAGCGCACGACCATCGTGGTTGCGACGTCGGGCGACACCGGTGGCGCCGCAGTCGACGCGTTTGCCGGCCGCGATAATGCCGATCTCATTGTGCTGTTTCCGAACGGGCGCATTTCCGACGTGCAGCGGCGCATGATGACCACCAGCGGCGCGGCCAATGTTCACGCGCTCGCGATCGAAGGCAATTTCGATGATTGTCAGGGAATCGTGAAGGGCCTGTTCAATCACCACGAGTTCCGCGATTCCGTGTCGCTGTCCGGCGTGAACTCGATCAACTGGGCGCGCATCGTCGCGCAGGTGGTTTACTACTTTACCTCTGCCGTCGCGCTGGGCGCACCCGCGCGCGAGGTCGACTTCACCGTGCCGACCGGAAACTTCGGCGACATCTTCGCAGGCTATGTGGCCAAGCGGATGGGGCTTCCGGTCCGGCGACTGCGCATCGCCGCCAACGTCAACGATATTCTGGCGCGCACGCTCAAGACCGGCATCTACGAGGTGAAGCAGGTCCACGCCACGACCTCGCCGTCGATGGACATCCAGATCTCGTCCAATTTCGAACGGCTGCTGTTCGAGGCCACCGGCTGCGACAGCGCCGCTATTCGCGCGATGATGGGATCATTGGCGCAGTCGGGCCGGTTCGTGCTGAGCGATGCGGTGCTGAAACAGGTTCGCGAGGATTTCGATGCGGGCCGCGCCGACGAGACGGAAACCAGCGCGGCGATCCGCGCTGCCTGGCGCGAGGCGGGCGAACTGGTCGATCCGCACACAGCGGTGGCGCTTGCGGTTGCCGACCAGGACAAGCCGGTCTCCACCGTTCCCAACATCGTGCTGTCGACCGCCCATGCCGCGAAGTTCCCCGATGCCGTCGAGGCGGCGTGCGGGGTGCGGCCGCCGCTGCCGGCATGGCTCGATGGGCTGATGACAAAGTCCGAACACATCAAGGTCATGAAGAACGATCAGACCGAGGTCGAGCGGTTCGTACTCTCGGTGAGCAGGGCCGCGAAGCAGGGGATAGCCGGATGAGCGTTGAAATCACCAAGCTGGCTTCCGGACTGACGGTGGTCACCGATACGATGGCGCATCTGGAAACCGCCGCGCTCGGTGTGTGGACCGGTGTCGGCGGCCGCGACGAGAAGCCGGACGAGCACGGCATGTCGCATCTGCTGGAACACATGGCTTTCAAGGGCACGACGCAGCGGACCTCGCAGCAGATCGCCGAGGAAATCGAGGCGGTCGGCGGCGACCTCAATGCCGCGACCAGCAACGAATCCACCGCTTATTACGCGCGGGTACTGAAGGCCGATGTGCCGCTGGCGCTCGACGTCCTGTCGGACATTCTCGCCAATCCATCCTTCGATGCCGAGGAACTGGAGCGTGAGAAGAGCGTCATCGAGCAGGAAATCGGCGCGGCGCAGGATACACCGGACGACGTGATCTTCGAGCATCTCAGCGAGCTGTGTTATCCGGACCAGCCGCTGGGCCGTTCGCTGCTTGGTACACCGCAGACGCTCGCCAGTTTCAATCGCGACAATCTGCGCAACTATCTGGCCACGCATTATCGCGGCCCCGAAATGGTCGTGGCCGCCGCCGGCGCGGTCGATCACAAGCAGGTTGTCGCCGAGGCGGAGCAGCGCTTTGCGAGCTTCGCCGGCACGCCGGCGCCGAAGCCGGTGGCCGCGATGTTCGGCAAGGGCGGCTCGCGCGTCATTCGCCGTGATCTCGAACAGGCGCATCTGACGCTGGCGCTCGAAGGCGTGCCGCAATCCGATCTGTCGCTGTTCAGCGTGCAGGTCTTCTCCAACATTCTGGGCGGCGGCATGTCATCGCGGCTGTTCCAGGAAGTCCGCGAAAAGCGCGGGCTTTGCTATTCGATCTACACGTTTCACGCGGCTTATTCCGACACCGGATTTTTCGGACTTTACACCGGGACTGATCCTGCCGATGCACCGGAGATGGTGGAAGTCATCGTCGATGAAATGAACAACGCCGTCGAGACGCTGACCGAAAAGGAAATCGCCCGTTCCAAGGCGCAGATGAAGGCCGGCCTGCTGATGGGAATGGAAAGCTGCAGCGCGCGCGCCGAGCAGATGGCGCGGCACATTCTGGCCTATGGACGTCCGCTGACGGTGGACGAACTGGTGGCGCGGATCGATGCGGTCAGCGTCGAATCGACCCGCAATGCCGCGCGGGGCCTGCTCAGCCGCAGCCGTCCGGCGGTGGTGGCGCTGGGCGAGGGCCGTGGGCTTGATACGGCGGTCAGCCTCGCGGAAGGTCTGGCGCGCCCGAAGGCCAGGGCGCTGCTGCACTGATTCGGAATGCCGCATGTGACGACGTGAACAGCAATCCCGCAGACAATCGTTCGCGCTCCTCGCGTCTTCTGCGCGTCCTGTTCCTCGGCCTGGGATTTGTCTTCGTTGCGCTCGGCGTTGTCGGCGCATTCCTGCCGGTGCTGCCGACAACGCCGTTCCTGATCCTGGCGGCGGCGTGCTTCGCGCGGTCTTCCCCGCGGTTCGAGACCTGGCTTTTGGAACATGAGCGTTTTGGGCCGACCCTGCGCGCGTGGCGTTTGCGCGGCGCCATTCCGCGTAACGCGAAGCTGGCCGCGCTGGCCGGCATGATTATCGGCTTCACTATGTTCCGGCTTGCCGCCGATCCCGGCCTGCCGCTCACGCTGGCTGTCGCCGGTTTGATGCTAACGGGCCTCGTTTATGTATTTTCGAGACCGTCGTAGTGCTCGGACGGCTTGCCGGATCGGAATGACCGGCAGATATTGTTGGACAGGTACGTGGATGCATCGCCCGCATCCGGATACGGGAAGGGTTTCGGCATGGCCCTGTTTCGCTTGCCCACGACGACAGCTCCGGCGCTCGCCCCGCGCGGACATGGCCTTCTGTTGCGCGCGCCGCAGATGCCGGATTACCAGCAGTGGAGCGAACTCCGCGAGATCAGCCGGACGTTTCTGACGCCCTGGGAGCCGATCTGGCCGTCCGATGACCTGACCCGTTCGGGCTTCCGCCGCCGGCTGCGGCGCTACGCCGAGGATATCGCCGAGGACCGGGCCTACCCCTTCGTGGTGATTCGCGAGCAGGACGGGGCCTTGATCGGCGGGGTCACGCTAGCCAACGTGCGGCGCGGGATCGTGCAGGCAGGGACCATCGGGTACTGGATCGGTCAGCCCCATGCCGGCAAGGGTTATATGACTGCCGCGCTCCGGGTGCTGCTGCCGACGCTGTTCGGCGAGCTCAATCTGCACCGCGTCGAGGCCGCCTGCATCCCGACCAATCAATCCTCGATCCGGGTTCTCGAGAAGTGCGGCTTCGCGCGCGAGGGCCTGGCGCGGCGGTACCTTTGCATCAACGGGGTCTGGCAGGACCACTACCTGTATGGCCTGCTGGATGAGGATTTTCGAGGTTAACCAGCTCGCCGGTAGCTCGTCGTGCGCCTTTGGTTCGCCGTCTTTGGCCTGCTATAAGGCCGTCTCCAATCCTTTCAATCCAATCTCTGGGACCAGCTGGAAGCAATGATGGTGGGTGATGGCAGGCGTTTGAAGCGCGCAGCGGTTGCTGTGCTGGCTGTTGCGGCAGGCACCGCGCTGTCGGGCTGCGGCGGCGGCAGCATGTTCGGCGGATCGTCCGGCAGTTCATCGACGGGTTCGTCGTCGATCGGCAGCAAGTTCAGCCAGCTGTTCGGTTCGAACTCCCAGGAAGCCAGCACATCCTCCACTCCATCGACGCAGGCGACGCAGAACAGCGATCTCACGTGTCCCAGCGTCGCAATCCGCTTCGGAGCGTCAACGCTCGCGGTCGGCCTGCCGGGCAAGCCGGCTTCCGGCAACGATCTGCGCTATCAGGGATCGATCACCCGCACGGCGCGGGATTGCAATCTGCAGAACGGCGAGGTGACGGTGCGAATTGGCGTTCTGGGCCGGATCATCACCGGGCCCGCGGGTGCGCCGCCGACGGTCGATGTGCCGATGCGCGTCGCCGTCGTGCAGGAAGGCGCGCCGGAGAAGGTCATCGTCACCAAGGCGTTCCGCACCACGGTGGCGCTCGAGGGCGACAACACCGAGTTCAGCATCGTGGCCGAGGATATCGTCTATCCGGCACCGACCGAGGCCGCGAACGACAAGTACATCTTCTATGTCGGTTTCGATCCAGCGGCGTTGAAGCCGGAGCCTGCGCGCAGGCGGAAGAAATAACGCGCTACAATATCTCACAACAAAAAGCCGGCCTCGAATCACCGAGGCCGGCTTTTTGTCGTGGGGTATTGTGAGGCGTCAGTTCAGCTTGCTGCGAACGTCCTGAATGCCCTTGGCGATCAGGCCGTCGGCGACCGAGCCTTTGACCGACTGCGTCATGATCGATGAGGCGGCGGTCACAGCGGCTTCGGCAGCGGCGGCGCGGACATCGGCAATCGCCTGGCTTTCGGCCTGGGCGATTTTGCTCTCCGCCGTCTTGGTGCGGCGGGCGACGAAATCTTCCATCTTCGCCTTGGCTTCGGCCGCGATGCGCTCGGCATCGGCCTTGGCGCTGGTGATGATCTCCTGCGCTTCACGCTCGGCGCTGGCGCGGCGGGCGCGATACTCGGCGACCAGCTTCGTGGCCTCTTCCTTGAGGCGGCGGGCGTCGTCGAGCTCTTTCTTGATGCGATCGCGGCGAGTGTCGAGCGCCTGCAGGATGGTGCGGTGAACGCCGAAATAGCCGAACACACCCATCAGGATGACGAAAGCGACGGCGACCCAGAATTCTGCTTGGAACATCGTCGTTATCCCTTCAAGGACGCATCGACAGCGCTATCGACAGTCTTGCTGTCGGGCGCAACGCCGGTGAGACGCTGAACGATGGCCGCTGCCGCGTCCGATGCGATCGAGCGGACGTTGCCCATCGCGGTTGCGCGCGTCGCGGCAATGGTCTTTTCGGCATCGGCCAGTTTGGCCGCGAGGCTGGCTTCCAGCGCCTTGCGGTCGCTTTCGGCCTGCGCGTTCAGCTTGTCGCGGGTCTCGGATCCGATGGCCTGAGCCCGCGCTCGCGCATCGGCAAGCTCGGTTTCATAAGCCTTCAGAGCCTGATCGGACTCGTCTTTCAGCTTCTGTGCCTCGGCGAGATCGTTTTCGATCACGCCTTCGCGGTTCGAGATAATGCCGCCGACGCGCGGAAGCGCGAACTTCGACACAATGAAGTAAAGCAACGCAAAGGCGATCGCGAACGACACCAGCTGCGAGGCAAACGTCTCCTTCTGGAAAGGCGGAAACCCCGCCTTGCCATGTCCGTCTGCCGCGGTGTGGGCGGTCGTGCCCTTTGCAGTGCCCTGACCCGTCGCCATGAGCGTCTCCTGTTGGCGTCAGCCGCGGTGCGTTAACGGCCCCGCGGCGTACGCATCATCTGAAATCAGACGGCGAACAGCAGCAGCAGCGCGACGAGCAGCGAGAAGATGCCGAGCGCTTCCGTCACGGCGAAGCCGAAAATCAGGTTAGCGAACTGGCCCTGCGAGGC
>JAGVII010000491.1 GCA_020056155.1 Afipia sp. | reverse complement strand
CGGGCGCCGCAGCACGATCGATCTTGCTGCGGAATCCGGCGTCGAATGGGCCTGACCGGTCTAATATTCTGACAAATTTGACATATTTTATACCCATGCAGGCCTGCATGGGTCGTATCAGCGGTTGTGGCTTTCCCCGATTAGTAAGCAAGCTTATTATAGCTGAGCTTATTAATCGGCCCGCCAATGCCCCGCACCAACACTGATTTTCTGTTCGCGCTGTTCGAGACCCAGCGCATGCTGCGGCTTTATGCCGACAAGCTGGCGGTGCGTCATGGCATCACCCGCGCCCAGTGGGCGGTGCTCGCAAAGCTTGAGCGCACAGAGGGCCTCAAGCAGTCCGAACTCGCCGACATGATGGAAATGCAGCCGATCACGCTGACCCGCCTGATCGATCGGCTTTGCAACAACGACCTGATCGAGCGCCGCCAAGATCCGAAAGACCGCCGCGTCAACCGTCTGTTCCTGCGCCCGGCCGCGCGCCCGATGCTGGCACAGCTTTCCACGCTACGCGCCGAAATCACCCAGACCGCGCTAAATCATCTTACTCGCGAAGAAGCCGATGCACTGACCGGCCAGCTTGAATTCATCAAGAACAACGTCCGCGACGCGCTTCAGGCCGTCAGCGACGCAAAAACAAAGGAGCCAGGTTATGGCTGATCCTGTTGTCAAATTTCCCGCTGAACAAAAGCTGCCAGAGAAACCTGTGCCGGCGGCGGAAACCTCGCACAAAAGCTGGGGACAGTTGGCGCGCGAAAAACGCCGAACGCTTCTGCTGGTGGTGGTGCCGCTCGTTGCACTAATCGGCGGTGCCGCGTTCTATCTGTCGGGTGGACGCTATGCCACGACCGACGACGCCTATGTCGGCGCGCAAAAGGTTCTGATTACGCCGGATATCTCCGGCAAGATCGAGAAGGTCGTCGTCAAGGAAGGCCAGAAGGTCAAAGCCGGCGATGAGCTGTTCGAAATTGATCCGGTGCCGTTCCGCTTTGCGCTCCAGCAGGCTCAGGCGATGCTCGATCAGGCCAAAACCAACTACGACAATCTCCACGCCAACATCAAAATCTACGGCCAGATGGTGGATCTCGCCCGGAAGGGCGTCGAACTGAAGCAGCGCGACGTCGAACGCAAGAACGCGCTGGTCCGCAGCAACGCCGGCTCGCAGCTCGATCTCGATACCAGCGCAACCGCTCTCGTCACCGCGCAGGTGCAGGTTCAGTTCGTTCAGCAACAGCTCTCGACCGCACGCAACCAGTTGCTCGGCAATCCCGACCTGCCGCTTGAACAGTTTCCGCCTTACGCGCAGGCCAAGGCCGCTCTCGATCAGGCCCAGCGGAACCTCGATCACACCGTTCTGCGCGCACCGATCGATGGCACGGCGACACAGGTCGACAGTATCCAGCTCGGCCGCTTCGTCGCCGCGGGCACGCCGGTATTCAGCGTCATTGACGATGCCAATCCCTGGGTCGACGCCAATCTGAAGGAATCAGATCTCACCTACGTAGCCAAGGGACAACCGGTCACAATGTCGATCGACGCGTTTCCCGATCACACGTTCAAGGGCCGCGTCGGCTCGCTGAGCCCGGGGACCGGCGCGCAGTTCGCGATCCTGCCGCCGCAGAATTCCACAGGCAACTTCGTCAAGGTCGTGCAGCGCGTGCCGGTCCGGATCTATTTCGACAAGAACGACAAGGCTGTTCAGAAACTCAAGGCCGGCATGAGCACCTATGTCTGGGTCGATACCGGACATCAACGAACGCTCGCCGGACTGCTCGGCTTCTCCTCCGCCTCGGCTCAGGAGAGAACCCGGTGATCGCCGCCGCCACCTCCACGGCGGCGGTCCCGGGACTTCGCCGCAACATGGTCACGGTCTGCGCGATGACCGCGACCATCATGCAGGCGCTCGACACCACCATCGCGAACGTCGCCCTCCCCTACATGCAGGGCACGCTGTCGGCTTCGCAGGACCAGATCAACTGGGTTTTGACCTCGTACATCGTGGCGGCGGCGATCATGACCGCGCCGGTCGGCTGGATCGCCAATCGCTTCGGCCGCAAGAAGGTTTTCATCGTCTGCTCCGCAGGGTTCACCATCGCTTCGGTGATGTGCGGCCTCGCGCAGGACATCACGCAGATGGTGCTATTCCGTCTGCTGCAGGGCGTGTTCGGCGCAGCGCTGGTGCCGCTGTCGCAGGCGGTGATGCTCGACTCCTACGCGCTGCATGAGCGCGCCAAGGCGATGTCGATCTGGGGCATGGGCGTGATGCTGGGTCCCATCATGGGCCCATCGCTTGGCGCCTGGTTGACCGAAACTTATTCCTGGCACTGGGTGTTCTTCGTCAACCTGCCGTTCGGCATCGTGACCGTGCTCGGCCTGCTGGCCTTCATGGATGAAACAAAAACCGATCTCGAGCTTCGCTTCGACTGGTTCGGCTTTGCAGCGCTCGCTATCGGCATCGGCTCGATGCAACTCGCGCTCGATCGCGGCGAACAACTTGGCTGGCTGGAATCACCCGAGATCGTCGCCGAAGCGATTATCTCGATCGTCGGCTTCTATTACTTCTTCGCGCATTCGTTCACGACGAAACGGCCCTTCATCCAGTTTGCGATTTTCAAGGATCGCAACTTCATCAGTGGTTGCGTCTTCATGGCGGTAATGGGCCTCGTGCTGTACAGCACGATGGCGCTGGCCTCGCCCTACCTGCAGAACGTCATCGGTTACCCGATCATGACCGCCGGTCTGCTGCTGGCGACACGCGGCGGCGGCACCTTCGTCGCCATGATGCTGGTCGGCCGCATCATGAAGTACATCGAGGCCCGTACGCTGATCGCAAGCGGAATGCTGCTGATGTCGGTGTCGCTCTATTTCATGACCCAATGGACCGACCAGACCGGCGTCCCGACCATCATCGTTGTCAGCGTCGCGCAAGGCTTCGGTCTGGGACTGGTGTTCGTGCCGCTCAGCACGGTCGCGTTCCTGACCCTGCCCAATGAACTGCGTACCGACGGCACATCGATGCTGACGCTAATGCGCAATGTCGCCAGTTCGATCGGCATTTCCGTGGTAATCGCCAAACTGACTTCAGGCGGCCGGGAGAGCTATGCCATCCTCAATGAGCACGTCACGCCATTTAATCAGGCCATGCAGATGCCGGACGTTGCCCGCATCATCAACATGAATACAGATTCCGGCCGCGCGATGATGGACGTCCTGATTCAGATTCAAGCGCAGATCATCGCATTCTCGCACGACTACCAGATGGTGATGGTCGTGACGCTTTGCGCGATTCCGCTGGCGATGATGATCGGATCGAGCAAGGCCGCGCTGCGCAAGCAATCGCAAGCGCCGGATCATGCCGCGGCGATGGATTAGACGACCAGAACGAGACCCAAAACTAAAACGGGGAGCCAAGGCTCCCCGTTTCGTGAGACCCAGAAGGAATCAGTTGAACTTTTCGATGGCCGCTGCAGCGCCCTGACCAACCCCGACACACATGGTCGCCAGCGCGTATTTGCCGCCGCGCTTCTCAAGGCCGTGTACTGCGGTCAGCACCAGCCGCGCGCCGCTCATGCCGAGCGGATGACCGAGCGCAATCGCACCGCCGTGCGGATTGACGAAATCGGCATCCTCCTTGACGCCGAGTTGGCGCAGCACCGCGAGGCCCTGCGAGGCAAACGCCTCGTTGAGCTCGATCAGATCGATGTCACCGATCTTGAGGCCAAGACGTTCCAGCAGCTTGCGCACCGCCGGCACCGGGCCCATGCCCATGACACGCGGAGCGACACCCGCCGACGCATGACCGAGCAGCTTCGCGCGCGGCGTCAGGCCATGCTTCTTCACGGCCTCTTCCGAAGCGAGGATCAGCGCTGCCGCGCCATCGTTGACGCCGGAAGCATTTCCGGCGGTCACGGTGCCATCGGGGCGCGTGACCGGCTTCAGCTTGGCAAGATTCTCGATGGTGGTTTCGGGGCGCGGGTGTTCGTCCTTGTCGACGATAACGGGACCGGCTTTTCCGCCTGGAACCGTGACCGGCGTGATTTCCTCGGCGAAGTAACCCGCAGCGATCGCCTTGCCGGCGCGCTGCTGCGACCGGATCGCGAAGGCGTCCTGATCCTCGCGCGAAATCTGATAGTCGGTCGCCACATTCTCACCGGTTTCCGGCATCGAATCGACGCCATACATTTTCTTCATCAGCGGATTGACGAAACGCCAGCCGATGGTGGTGTCGTAGGTCTCGACTGCACGCTGATAGGCTTCGTTCGCCTTGCCGGTGACGAACGGCGCACGGGTCATGGACTCGACGCCACCCGCGATCGCGAAATCGATTTCGCCGGCGCGGATCGCCCGCGCGATACCGCCGACCGCGTCGAGACCTGACGCGCAAAGCCGGTTCACGGTCATGCCGGGCACCGTCTCGGGGAGTCCGGCCAACAGCAGCGCCATGCGCGCAACGTTGCGATTGTCTTCGCCGGCCTGGTTGGCGCAGCCATACGCGACTTCATCCAAAGCCGCCCAGTCTGCCTTGGGATTGCGCTCCATCAGCGCCTTGATGGGTGCCGCTGCCAGATCGTCCGCGCGCACCTTGGCCAGCGAGCCACCGAAACGGCCGATCGGCGTCCGCACCGCATCGCAAATGAAAACATCACGCATGGTCGTTCTCCCTGAAGTTCGCGCGGACTTGATAGTATCCGCCCGGCTGCCGCGAGTTTTAGGAAGGGCGGCGCCTAAGGTCAAATGATCGATGGCCGAAACAGCCTTGCGACCCGACAGGGCCGCCATGCACAGCCCTCTGCAAGACGTGGAAAACGCCGCCAGCAATTCCACCATGCGAAAGAACTTTGCTAGTGTTCGCTCCATGACCATCCATTCCACGCCCCCCGCATCGCCAACCCCAGAAACCGCCTCTCCGGAGGCCGCCGGGCGTATCACGCCGATGATGGAACAATACCTGGAGATCAAAGCCGCCAATCCGGGGCTGCTGCTGTTCTACCGGATGGGCGATTTCTACGAACTGTTCTTCGAGGATGCCGAAATCGCCTCGCGCGCGCTCGGCATTACGCTGACCAAGCGCGGCAAGCACATGGGCGAGGATATCCCGATGTGCGGCGTGCCGGTGGAGCGATCCGACGACTACCTGCATCGATTGATCGCGCTGGGTCATCGGGTCGCAGTTTGCGAGCAGACCGAAAATCCCGCCGAGGCGCGCAAGCGCGGCAACAAGAGCGTGGTAAGGCGCGACGTGGTGCGGCTGGTGACGCCGGGCACGCTGACCGAAGACACCCTGCTCGACGCCAAGGCCAACAACTATCTGCTCGCCATTGCGCGCGTTCGCGCATCTTCATCCGCCGGCGATCGTATTGGACTCGCCTGGATCGACATCTCGACGGCGGAGTTCAGCGTCACCGAATGCAGTGCCAGCGAGCTTGGTGCGACGCTGGCGAGGATTAATCCGAACGAAGTGATCGTGACGGACGCGCTGTATTCCGATCCAGAATTGGCCGCGCTGTTCCGCACGCTCGCCGCCGTCACGCCGGTAACACGCGATATCTTCGATGCCGCTACGGCAGAACGGCGGCTGTGCGACTATTTCGCCGTCGCCACCATGGACGGCTTTGGCGCGATGTCGCGGCTGGAAGCCACCGCTGCCGCCGCAGCCGTAACCTATGTGGATCGCACGCAGGTCGGGAAGCATCTGCCGCTGTCGCCACCGGCGCGCGAGGCTGCCGGCACCACCATGGCGATTGATCCCGCCACCCGCGCAAACCTCGAACTGACGCGCACGCTGGCCGGCGAGCGACGCGGATCGCTGCTCGATGCCATCGACTGCACGGTGACTGCCGCAGGATCACGGCTGCTTGCACAACGCCTCTCCGCGCCGTTGACCGACAGCGGGACGATTTCTCATCGGCTTGATGCCACGGCAATGTTCGCGGACGACAGCGCCGCCCGCGACGATCTGCGTGGCATCCTGCGTGCCGCGCCGGATATTTCACGCGCGCTGGCGCGGCTGTCGGTCGGACGCGGCGGCCCGCGCGATCTCGCCGCCTTGCGCGACGGAATTCACGCCGCCGACAAAATCCTTGACCGGCTGTCGCGGATCGAGAAGCTCCCGCGCGACATTTCGCTTGCCCTCGAAGCGCTGCGCCGCCCGCCCCGCGACCTTGCGCAGGAATTTTCACACGGCCTGGCGGATGAATTACCACTGTTCAAACGCGACGGCGGCTTCGTGCGCGCGGGTTATGAACCTTCGCTCGATGAGACCCGCAACCTGCGCGACGCCTCGCGACTGGTGGTCGCCGCGATGCAGGCGCGCTACGCCGACGACACTGGCATCAAGGGCCTCAAGATTCGCCACAACAACGTGCTTGGGTACTTTGTCGAAGTTACCGCGCAGCACGGCGACAAGCTGATGGCTGCACCGCTCAACGCAACCTTCATTCATCGTCAGACGCTTGCCGGACAGGTCCGCTTTACCACGACCGAACTCGGAGAGATCGAGGCGAAGATCGCCAATGCCGGCGATCGCGCACTTGGCCTTGAACTGGAAATCTTTGACAAGCTCTGCGCGCAGGCTGTCGCTGCTGGCGATGACTTGCGCGCCGCGGCGCATGCGTTTGCGCTGTTCGATGTCACCTCGGCGCTGGCGAAACTCGCTGTGGATGAGAACTACACGCGGCCTGTAGTCGATAATTCGCTGAAGTTCTCCATTGAAGGCGGTCGCCACCCTGTGGTCGAGCAGGCGCTGAAACGCGACGGCCAGCCCTTCATCGCCAACGCCTGCGACCTGTCGCCGGGACCGGCGCAGTCATCCGGCCAAATCTGGTTGCTGACCGGCCCGAACATGGCCGGTAAATCGACATTCCTGCGGCAGAATGCGCTGATCGCGCTGATGGCGCAGATCGGCAGCTTCGTACCCGCAAAACTTGCGCATATCGGCATCGTCGACCGCCTGTTTTCCCGCGTCGGTGCCGCGGATGATCTGGCACGCGGGCGCTCGACCTTCATGGTCGAAATGGTCGAGACGGCAGCTATCCTCAATCAGGCCTGCGAACGCGCGCTCGTGATCCTCGATGAGATCGGCCGCGGTACCTCGACCTTCGACGGCCTGTCGATCGCATGGGCCTCGATCGAACATCTGCATGAGAGCAACCGCTGCCGCGCGCTGTTCGCGACGCACTATCACGAACTGACCGCACTGTCGGCCAATCTCCCGCGTCTGTTCAACGCCACCGTCCGGGTCAAGGAGTGGCAGGGCGATGTCGTATTCCTGCACGAGGTGCTGCCGGGATCGGCGGATCGCTCCTACGGCATTCAGGTGGCGAAGCTCGCGGGCCTTCCGGCAGCGGTGGTCGCGCGCGCAAAATCGGTGCTGGCGAAGCTCGAGGCGCAGGATCGGGGCACCACGGCGCGTGCGCTGGCCGACGACCTGCCGCTGTTCGCGATGCCGTCACGCGCGGCAGCCGAGCCGCAGCCACCGAGCGCCGCGGATCAGGTTGCCGAGGCGCTCAGTGAGATGCATCCCGACGAGATGTCGCCGCGTGAAGCGCTGGACGCACTCTATGCGTTGAAGGCGAAGCTGCCGAAGTAACGTCCGTCACAGCCGGTTGATCGACACGCTCGTCTTCGGGCCGTTCTTGATGGTCTGGTAGACCACGTAGCGGTCCTTGATCGGCGCCTGCATGGCGCGGAGTGCGGTCGAATCCATTTCTTGTCTCCGTTTCCATCGGCATCAACAAACGCCGCATACAGCTTATTCCGTATTGGCCTTGCCACACCCTAAAAAAGATCGTTATTATTCAATAGCTTACTAAGTCAGGTGATTCACCCGTGCTCCATCCAACGGCTCCATCGAGATGAACCAGACCGCCCGCCACAATCCGCTGATGACACCGCTGCTGCCGTCCGTTATCCGAATGGAATGGACAGCGTGACGGCCAAGATCCTCTCCGAACCCGAAGTGCAATTCGATACCGTCCGTATCGCGGGCGAGATCGACGCGCTTGCGCAAAAGCATGGCGGCAAGGACGATCTGCTTCGCGCCGCCATCACACAATTGCTCAAGGGTGAGCTGGCGCTGGCGCGCGAGGCCGCCCAGGCGCAGTTGCTGAAGGACCGTCACGGGCGGCGATGCGCCGAGCGGCTTTGCTTCGTTCAGGACGAGATTATCCGCATCCTGTTCAACGCCGCGACCAAGCATCTTTATCACTCGCCGACCCCATCGGATTCCGAACGCATGGCCGTCATCGCGACCGGCGGTTACGGCCGCGGCCTGATGGCGCCCGAGTCCGACATCGATCTGCTGTTCATCTTGCCCTACAAGCAAACCGCGTGGGGCGAACAGGTTGCTGAGGCGATCCTCTATTGCCTGTGGGACATGGGGCTGAAGGTCGGCCACGCCACCCGCTCGATCGATGAATCTATCCGTCAGGCGCGAGCCGACATGACCATCCGGACCTCGGTGCTGGAAACCAGATTCCTGACCGGCGACAAGGCGCTCTACGACGAGCTTGTCACTCGCTTCGACAGGGATGTCGTGCAGGGGACCGCTGCTGAATTCGTCACCGCGAAACTGGCCGAGCGCGAAGAGCGACACCGCCGCGCGGGCCAGTCACGCTATCTGGTTGAACCGAACGTGAAGGACGGCAAGGGCGGCCTGCGCGATCTGCATACGCTGTTCTGGATCGCCAAGTATGTTTACCGTGTCAGTAACAGCGAAGACCTTGTTCAACGCGGCGTGTTCGATCCGCAGGAATACCGCACGTTCCGCCGCTGCGAGGATTTCCTGTGGTCGGTTCGCTGCAACATGCACTTCTTCACCGGCCGCCCCGAAGAACGGCTGTCATTCGAAATGCAGCGCGAGATCGCGCAGCGGCTCGGCTATACCTCGCATCCCGGCATGCAGGATGTCGAACGCTTCATGAAGCACTACTTTCTGATCGCCAAGGAAGTCGGCGATCTCACCGCGATCCTGTGCGCCAAGCTGGAAGATCAGGAAGCCAAGCCCGCGCCGGTGCTGAGCCGGATGATGGCCAGGCTCCGGCCAGGCCGCAAACGCGGACGCGTTCCCGGCGGCGAAGATTTCATCATCGACAACAACCGCATCAATCTTGCCGCGCCCGACGTGTTCAAGACCGATCCTGTCAACCTGATCCGCATCTTCCGCCTCGCACAGAAAAACAATCTGGCGTTCCATCCCGACGCCATGCGCGCGGCGACGCGTTCGCTCGGCCTGATCACGCCGAAGCTTCGTGAAAGTCCCGAAGCCAACAAGCTTTTCATGGAAATCCTGACGTCGAATGACGCGGAGATTGTCCTGCGCCGGATGAACGAGGCCGGCGTGCTCGGCCGCTTCATCCGCGCGTTCGGGCGGATCGTGTCGATGATGCAGTTCAATATGTACCATCACTACACGGTCGACGAGCATCTGCTGCGATGCATCGGCATCCTTCAGGACATCGAGCGCGGCGGAAACGACGAGTTCGTGGTCGCCAGCGACCTGATGCGGAAAATCCACCACGAGCACCGCGCCGTCATCTATATGGCGGTTTTCCTGCATGACATCGCCAAGGGCCGCCCCGAGGATCACTCCATTGCGGGCGCTAAAGTGGCGCGACGGCTTTGCCCCCGCTTCGGCTTCAACGCCGCCCACACCGAGTTGATCGCATGGCTGATTGAAGAACACCTCACCATGTCCACGGTGGCGCAGTCACGCGATCTGTCGGACCGCAAGACCATCGAGAATTTTGCTGCGGTCGTGCAGTCGGTCGAGCAGATGAAGCTGCTAACCATTCTGACGACCGCCGACATTCGCGGCGTCGGCCCGGGAGTATGGAACGGCTGGAAAGCCCAGCTGATCCGCACGCTTTATTACGAAACCGAACCGGTGCTGACGGGCGGCTTCTCCGAGGTTAATCGCGCCCAGCGCATCGCTGTCGCGCAAGCCGAGTTCCGCGCAGCGTTTACCGAGTGGCCTTCGAGCGAACTCGAAGCCTACATCGCGCGGCACTATCCCGCTTACTGGCTGAAAGTCGAGCTGCCGCGCAAGATTCGCCATGCACGTTTCGTCAAAGCCAGCGAAGCCGGCGGTCACAAGCTTGCGGTCAACGTCGGGTTCGATGAGGGCCGAGGCGTCACCGAACTGACGATCATGGCGCCCGATCATCCCTGGCTGCTGTCGATCATCGCTGGCGCCTGTGCCTCTGCGGGAGCCAACATCGTCGACGCACAGATCTACACTACCACCGACGGCATCGCGCTCGACACCATCGCAATTACCCGCGAGTACGACCGCGACGATGACGAAGGACGCCGCGCCACCCGTATCGGCGACACCATCGAGCAGGTCCTGGAAGGCAAACTGCGGCTGCCGGATGTCATGGCGAGGCGCACCACCTCAAAAGCACGGTTGAAGCCGTTCGTCGTCGAACCGGAGGTCAGCATCAACAACCAGTGGTCGGATCGCTACACCGTGATCGAGGTCTCTGGCCTCGACCGTCCCGGCCTGCTGTTTCAGCTGACCACTGCGATCTCGAAACTCAATCTCAACATCGCCTCAGCGCATGTCGCAACCTTCGGCGAACGCGCCCGCGACGTGTTCTATGTGACTGACCTGCTCGGCGCGCAGATCACCGCGCCGACCCGGCAGGCCGCCATCAAGCGGGCCCTGATCCATCTGCTCGCCAACGGCGACGCGTCGGAAAAGCCCGCCGCCTGATTTATCTTTCTGCCAGGTGAAGATCGGCTGCACTTTGGATCATGGCTATTTGCCGCAGGCGCGATTGCGCTCTAGCCATGCAGCAATATGCCCCGCGACGGTTATCCCCGCCGCGATTTGCATGCTATAACGTCGCCGTATTGGACATACCGGAGGTCCGCGATGTTCGAAGGTTTCGACGCCATCACCCTGGCGCGTATGCAATTCGCATTCACGGTGTCTTTTCACATCGTGTTTCCGGCCTTCTCCATCGGTCTCGCAAGTTACCTTGCTGTTCTTGAAGCGCTGTGGCTATGGACAGGCCGCGAAGTCTTCATCAATCTTTTCAATTATTGGCTGAAAATTTTTGCGATTGCCTTCGGCATGGGCGTCGTGTCCGGCATCGTGATGTCGTACCAGTTCGGCACCAACTGGGCGGTATTCTCGGACAAGACCGGGCCTATTATCGGTCCGCTGATGGCTTATGAGGTGCTCACCGCCTTCTTCCTCGAGGCTGGCTTCCTGGGCGTGATGCTGTTCGGACTGAAGCGCGTCGGTCACAAACTGCATTTCTTTGCGACACTGATGGTCGCTGTCGGCACGCTGGCATCCGCCTTCTGGATTCTTTCGGCGAATTCCTGGATGCAGACGCCGGCCGGCTTCGCGATGAACTCTCAGGGACAGTTCGTCGCCGCTGACTGGTGGAAGGTGATCTTCAACCCGTCCTTCCCCTATCGACTCGTTCATATGGTGCTGGCGGCGTACCTCACCACGGCCTTCGTGGTCGGCGCGGTCGGTGCCTACCACCTCCTCAAGGATTCGAGGCTTGAAGGCCCCCGGGTGATGTTCTCGATGGCGATGTGGATGGCGGCCATCGTTGCCCCGATCCAGATTTTCGCAGGCGACCTGCACGGCCTCAACACACTGGAGCATCAGCCGGCAAAAGTGATGGCGATGGAGGGTCATTACAAAAGCCATCCAAATGGCGCTCCGCTGATTCTGTTCGGCCTTCCTGACCAGGCCGCCGGCGAGGTGAGGTATTCGATCGAAATTCCAAAGGCGTCGTCGCTGATCCTGAAACATTCGCTCGATGCCCCGCTGAAGGGCCTCGATACCGTGCCGCGTGAAAACTGGCCGAACGTCCCGATCGTGTTCTGGTCATTCCGGATCATGGTCGGCATCGGCTTCCTGATGCTCGGCATCGGTTTGCTCAGCCTGTGGGCCCGCTGGCGCGGCATGCTTCACGACTGGAAATTCCTGCACCGCTATGCGCTCGTGATGGGGCCTGCAGGCTTCGTCGCCGTATTGGCTGGCTGGGTAACAACCGAAGTCGGACGGCAACCGTTCACGGTCTATGGTTTGCTGCGCACGGCGGACTCGGTATCACCGCTCGCCGCTCCGGCAGTCGCCTCGTCGCTGATCGCCTTCATCATTGTCTATTTCATCGTGTTCGGCATGGGCGTCGTCTACATTCTGCGACTGATGCACGAGCCGCCGCATCACGGCGAACAAGGCCCGCGCAAGGATGCCCCGCATCGCGCCGCCGGCATCACACCTGCACAATCAATTCCCGTTAGCGGACAAGGGTGAGCGCCATGGCCGGACTCCCTATCGACATCGCAGTCCTCTGGGCCTTCATCATCGCCTTCGCTGTGTTCATGTACATCGTAATGGATGGCTTCGACCTTGGGCTCGGCATGCTGTTCCCCATGTTTCCGAAGAAAGAAGACCGCGATGTGATGATGAACACAGTCGCGCCGGTCTGGGACGGCAACGAAACCTGGCTGGTGCTCGGCGGCGGCGGATTGATGGCCGCTTTCCCGCTGGCATTCGCCGTTGTGATGCCGGCGATCTACACGCCGATCATCGCCATGCTGATTGGACTTATCTTTCGCGGCGTTGCCTTTGAATTCCGCTGGCGCACCCAACGCGAGCGTAACCGATGGGACATCGCATTTGCCGGCGGTTCGCTGCTCGCGGCGCTGGCGCAGGGCGTCGCGCTCGGTGCGATTTTGCAGGGCATTCAGGTCGAAGGGCGGCACTACGCCGGCGGCTGGTGGGACTGGCTGACGCCGTTCAGCATCCTGACTGGCTGCGCCGTCGTCGCCGGCTACGGCTTGCTTGGCGCGACATGGCTGGTCATGAAGACCACCGGCGAGTTGCGCGAGCACGCCTATCGGCTGAGCTGGTGGCTCCTGGTCGCCACGCTGATCGCCATCATTGCCGTCAGCCTCGCAACCCCGTTTCTTCAGGCGGACTACTGGCGGCGCTGGTTCGCGTGGCCGAACATCCTCTTTACCGCGCCGATTCCCATCG
>JAGVII010000510.1 GCA_020056155.1 Afipia sp. | reverse complement strand
ATGTCGAGATCGGAAATACCGACGCGGAAGGCCGCCTCGTGCTGGCCGATGCGCTGGCCCTGGCCGACGAGGAAAAGCCCGATCTACTGATCGACCTCGGCACGCTGACCGGCGCGGCACGTGTCGCGCTGGGGCCGGACCTGCCGCCGTTCTACACCAATGACGAAACTCTCGCGGCGGATGTCGCACGCCACGCCCGCACCGAAAACGATCCGCTGTGGCGCATGCCGCTGTGGATGCCCTACGATTCCTGGCTGGATTCCAAAACCGCCAATCTCAACAATGCACCCGGCGGGGCATTCGCAGGCTCGATCACCTGCGCGCTGTTTCTGAAGCGATTCGTCGAGAGCGCAAAGAGCTGGCTGCACGTCGATATTTACGGCTGGACACCATCGGCCAAGCCCGCGCGTCCCGAGGGCGGCGAATGCCAGGCTGCGCGCGCGATCTACAAGCTCCTGAGCGAGCGCTATGGCTGATTCAAAACCTGTTGCTTTCGATCCGAGGCTGACACCGGCACGGCCCGATCTTGCCGCGAAACATCTCGAAGGCAAGGTGACGGCGTCCCGGTTCGTGGACGGAACCGAGTTCGAGGTGTTCGAGCCCGTCGCGCCGGTCCGGCGCGAACCGTCGCACGATGCCGCACTCGACACCGAGGCGCTGAAGGGCGAGCGCGTCATCATCTACGATCGCGATGCGGAAGGGTGGGCTTGGGGTCAGCTCAAGGCCGACGGCTATGTCGGCTGGATTCCCGATATCGCGCTGGTGCAGCCGCGTACGACGCCCACCCATAAAGTCGCGGCGCTGCGCACGTTTGCCTTTCCGGGACCGTCGATCAAACTGCCGCCGGTCGAAAGTCTGCCGCTCGGCGCACGCATCGAAGTCGTCAGGATGGATGGCATCTTCGCCGTCACCAGCCAGCGGCACTACCTGCCGGTGCAGCACGTTGCTCCGCTCGCCGTCACCGAGGCGGATTTCGTCGCCGTCGCCGAACGTTTTGCCGGCACGCCTTACCTTTGGGGAGGACGGACAAGCCTCGGCATCGACTGCTCGGGTCTGGTACAAACATCGCTTGCCTCCACAGGCATCGCCGCGCCGCGCGACAGCGACATGCAGGAAGCGGCATTGGGAACCGCCGTGCCGCCATCGCAATGGCACGATCTGAAACGCGGCGACCTGATCTTCTGGAAGGGCCACGTGGCGATCGTGCGCGACGGCGCCACCATCGTTCACGCAAACGCGCATCACATGGCCACCGCCGTCGAGCCGGTGCAAGCGGCCATCGCGCGCATCAAGGCCGCCGGCAGCGACGTCACCAGCATCAGGCGGCTCTCGTCATCCTGAGGACCATCACTCACGCCGTCATTGCGTGCGGAGCGAAGAAATCCAGAAACGACGAACAAGAAGCTGGATTGATTCGTCGCTACGCTCCTCGCAATGACGCGTTGAGAATGCAGCGCGATCACAAATCCGGCACGATGTTCGGCGCGGCTTCGATGTTGAACGCTGCCGCGAACAGCGCTCGCGTGTAGTCGGTCTGCGGATCCTTGAACAGATCCGTTGCGGCGCCCTGTTCGACCACCTTGCCGTGACGCATCACAATCAGGTTGCTCGCAAGCGATGCAACCACCCGCAGATCATGCGAAATGAACATATACGTCAGGTCACGCTTGCGCTGCAGGTCGCGCAGCAGATCGACCATCTGGGCCTGGAACAGCATGTCGAGCGCGCTGGTCGGCTCGTCCAGCACCACGAAATTCGGCTCCAGCACCACGGCCCGCGCGATGCTGATGCGCTGGCGCTGGCCACCCGAGAATTCGTGCGGATAGCGGAACCGCGTCGCCGGATCGAGGCCGACTTCCTTCAGCGCCTTGATCACCCGCGCCTCGCGCTCGTCGTCCTTCAGCGATGGCTGATGCACGCCAAGTCCCTCGGCAATGATATCGCCGACCGACATGCGCGGGCTGAGCGCGCCGAACGGATCCTGAAACACGATCTGCATATCGCGACGGATCGGGCGCATCTCCTTGAACTTCAGGCCCTGAATGTCCTTACCCAGAAACACGATCGGCCCATTCGACGAAATCAGGCGCAGTAGCGCGAGTCCAAGCGTGGTCTTGCCGGAGCCGGATTCCCCGACAACGCCGAGCGTTTCGCCCCGGCGCACCGACACGCTGACGCCGTCGACCGCCTTGATGTGCCCGACGGTCTTGCGCAGCAATCCGCGCTTGATCGGAAACCAGACCTTCAGGTCGTCCGACGACATCACAACGGGTGACTCCGGCCGCGGCGGCGCGGGATCTGGCTTCGGCTCCGCCGCCAGCAGCGCCTTGGTATAGGGGTGCTGGGGCGCAGTGAACACCTGTTCGACCGGCCCCTGCTCGACGATCTTGCCGCTGTTCATCACGCAGACCGTATCGGCGATGCGCCGCACGATCCCGAGATCATGGGTGATGAACAGCATGCTCATGCCGAGCCGCGCGCGAATGTCCGCCAGCAGCTTGAGGATCTGCGCCTGCACTGTGACATCGAGCGCCGTGGTCGGCTCGTCGGCGATCAGCAGATCCGGCTCGTTCGCCAATGCCATGGCGATCATCACGCGCTGCCGCTGGCCGCCCGAGAGCTGGTGCGGATAGCTGGCGAGACGCGTTTCGGGCTCCGGAATACCGACCTGCGTCAGCAGTTCCAGCGTCCGCGCCCGCGCCATCGCGCCGCGCACGCCGCTGTGCAGATAGATCACCTCGCTGATTTGCGCCTCGATGGTGTGCAGCGGATTGAGCGACGTCATCGGCTCCTGGAAGATGATCGAGATGTCGTTGCCGCGGATGCCGCGAATTTCGTTCTCGCTCAGACCCAGCAATTCCTGTCCCTTGAAGCGGATGCTGCCGGTCGGATGATGCGCCGTCGGATACGGCAGCAGTTTCAGCACCGACAGCGCGCTGACCGATTTTCCCGAACCGGATTCGCCGACCAGCGCCACGCATTGCCCACGATCGATCGAAAACGAGACCCGATCGACCGCAATGCTCTCGGTCCCGCTCTGACGGAAAGCCACCGTCAGATCGCGGACTTCGAGCAGAGGCTGGTTGATGGCGTCCAACATGCTAGCGCCCCGAATCCAAAGTTCGCTTCATCATCACACCAGCCCTCACCTGAACGTCTTGCGCGGATCGAAAGCGTCGCGCACGCCCTCACCAATGAAGATCAGGAGCGACAGCATGATCGCTACCGAGAAGAAGCCGGTGAAGCCGAGCCATGGCGCCTGAACATTCGATTTTCCCTGCGACAGCAACTCGCCGAGCGAGGGCGAGCCCGGCGGCAGGCCGAAGCCGAGGAAATCCAGCGCCGTCAGCGTCATCACCGATGACGACACAATGAACGGCAGGAAGGTCATGGTCGCCACCATGGCGTTCGGCAGCAGGTGCCGGAACATGATGGTGCGGTTCGACACGCCGAGCGCCCGCGCGGCCTGGATGTATTCGAAATTGCGGCCGCGCAGAAATTCCGCGCGCACGAGGCCGACCAGCGACACCCATGAGAACAGCAGCAGAATGCCGAGCAATACGAAGAACCCGGGCACCAGCACCGAAGACAGGATCAGCAACAGGTACAACGACGGAATCGCGGTCCAGACTTCGATAAAGCGCTGGAAGGCGAGATCGACCCAGCCGCCGAAATATCCCTGCACGCCGCCAGCCGCTATACCGATCACCGACGAGATGATCGTCAGCGCCAGACCGAACAGAACAGAAATGCGGAATCCGTAAATCAGGCGCGCGACCACGTCGCGGCCCTGATCGTCGGTGCCTAGCCAGTTGTATTCGAGGTCGCGGCAGCCGCGGACGCCCTTTTTCTCGACCACCGCCTTGCATTGCTCTTCGGTCAGCATCCAGGTCGGCTTCGACGGTGCCGGCGTCGGCAGATCGAGATTGTGCGTGTCGTAGGAATAGCGGATCAGCGGCCAGATGATCGTTCCGTTCTTTTCCTTGATCAGATTTTGCAAGTACGGATCGCGATAGTCCGCGGCGGTTTCGAAATCGCCGCCGAAAGCCGTTTCGGGATAGGAGACGAAGGCCGGGAAATACAGCTTGCCGTCGAACTTGATCAGGAACGGGCGATCGTTGGCGATCAGTTCCGCGAACAGCGAGATCAGGAACAGCAGCGAGAAAATCCAGAACGACCAGTAGCCGCGCCGGTTGGATTTGAAATTTCGCCAGCGCCGCTGGTTGAGCGGCGATATGCCGAGCGGATGCCGCGAGGGCGGCACGGCTTCGCCCATCGGCGACAATGCCGTGGTCTCGACCGGCGGTGCAGGAGCGGCCGTCATACTTCGCGCGCCTCGAAGTCGATCCGCGGATCGATCCACATATAGGCGAGATCCGAGATCAGATTGACCACCAGACCGACCAGCGAAAAGATGAACAGCGTGCCGAACACGACCGGGTAATCGCGGTTGAGCACGCTCTCGAACCCGAGCAGTCCAAGGCCATCGAGCGAGAAGATGGTCTCGATCAGCAGCGAGCCCGAGAAGAACGCGTGAATGAAGGCGCTGGGAAAACCTGCGATCACGATCAGCATGGCGTTGCGGAAGATGTGTCCGTACAGCACCTGACGCTCGCTGCAGCCCTTGGCGCGCGCGGTCATGACGTACTGCTTGCGGATTTCATCGAGGAACGAATTCTTGGTCAGCAGCGTCATGGTGGCGAAGGCGCCGAGCGCCATCGAGATCAGCGGCAGCGTGAGGTGCCAGAAGTAATCGGTGATCTTCTGGTACCACGGCATTTGCGCCCAGCCGTCCGAGGTCAGCCCCCTCAGCGGGAAGATGTCGAAGAACGAGCCGCCCGCGAACAGGATGATGAGCAGGATCGCGAACAGGAAGCCCGGGATCGCAAAGCCGATGATGATGATGCCCGATGTCCACGTATCGAATTTCGAACCGTCCTGGATAGCCTTGCGAATCCCAAGCGGAATCGAGATCAGATAGGTCAGCAGCGTCATCCAGATGCCTAGCGACATTGAGACCGGCAGCTTTTCCTTGATCAGCTGAATCACGCTGACGTCGCGGAAATAGCTTTTGCCGAAATCGAACCGGGCGAAGTTCCACAACATCAGCAGAAAACGCTCGGGCGCCGGCTTGTCGAAGCCGAACTGCTTTTCGAGGCTTTTGACGAACTCCGGATCGAGGCCCTGCGCGCCCCGGTATTTCGAACTGACGGCGTCGGACCCCGCGCCGGCCTGGGGCCGCGACGCGAAGTCGCCGCTGGACGACCCTGAAATGCGCGAGCTTGCGCCGGTGTCTGAGCCGGACAGTTGAGCAATCACCCGCTCGACGGGGCCGCCCGGCGCGAATTGCACCACGACGAACGACACGAACAGGATGCCCAGCAATGTGGGGATCATCAGCAGGATGCGGCGGGCGATATACGCGCTCATGGACTATTTCGCCTGCTCGGACTTGGTTTGATCGGGCTTGGCCTGTTCAGGCTTTTTGGCTTTCGCTTCATCGAACCACCACAGGTCCGGCGCGCCGACGCTGTTGACGTAACGCGGAATGTTCGGGGGATGGGCGAAGACATCCCAATAGGCAATGCGATGGCTGGCCGAATACCATTGCGGCACCCAATAGCGCCCCGCGCGGAATACGCGGTCGAACGCCCGGCACGCAGTGCGCAGTTCGTCGCGGTTGTCAGCCGCGATGATGCGCTCGATCAGCGCGTCGATGGCGGGGTTCTTGATGCCGGACAGATTCTGCGATCCCTTGATGTCGGCGACCTGCGACGAGAAGAATGTCCGCATCGCATCGCCCGGCGTGGACGACATGCTGAAGCGCTGGATCGCGACATCGAAATCGAAATCGTCCACGCGGGAACGGAATTGCACCGGATCGACCAGCCGGACGCTGGCGTCGATGCCGAGCACGCCCAGGTTTTTGATATAAGGCGCGTGGTGGGCCTGGAACGCCGGCTCCTCGAGCAGGAATTCGATGCGGAACGCATCGCCGCTGGGCAACCGGCGCTTGCCGTCCTTGATGGGATATCCCGCATCCTGTAACAGCTGCGATGCCTTGCGCAGCAGCGCGCGGTCCTGCCCCGATCCATCGGACACGGGCGGCACGAACGGCGCACCGAACACTTCGTCAGGCACCTGCCCGCGAAACGGCTCCAGCAGCTTGAGTTCCTCCGGAGAAGGCGGCCCTTCCGCCATCAGGTCGGAGTTCTGGAACGGCGAGACGGTGCGCGCATAGGCGCCGTACATGATGGTCTTGTTGGTCCATTCGAAATCGAATGCCTGGATCAGCGCCTCGCGCACGCGCGGGTCCTTGAACTGCGCTCGCCGCGTATTCAGGAACCAGCCCTGCGCCCCCGACGGGGTATCGTCGGGCAGCTTCTCCTGCTTGACGCGGCCGTCCTTGACGGCGGGGAAATCGTAACGCGTGTTCCAGATGCGCGCGGTGAACTCCTCGCGATAGAGATAATTCCGGCCGGTGAAGCCTTCGAACGCGACGTCGCGGTCGCGATAGAATTCGTATCGCACGACGTCGAAATTGAACGCGCCGCGCGACACCGGCAGATCCTTCGCCCACCAGTCCTTGACCCGGTCGTATTCGATGTAACGGCCAACCTCGAAGCGGCCGACCTTGTAAGGCCCGGAGCCGAGCGGAATATCGAGGGTGGATTCGTCGAACGGCTTCTTGTCGTAATAGGCCTTGGAGAAAATCGGCAGTCCTGCAGCATATAACGGCACGTCGCGGCCGCGTTTGGCCGCGAAGGTCACCGTCAGCGTGGCGTCGTCGCTGGCTTCGATCTTCGTCATGTCGCGGAGCTGCTGCTGGATGATGGGATGTCCCTTCGCCTTCAGAACCGTCAGGGAGAACGCAACATCCTTCGCCGTGATCTTCGTGCCGTCGTGGAAGCGGGCTTCCGGCCGCAGCGTAAACCGGTAGGTCAGCTTGTCAGGTGAAATCCGCACCGAACGGGCGACGAGACCATACATCGCATCGGGCTCATCGCCTGAGCGCACCATCAGCGATGCGAACGTCTGCCCCATGCCGACCGCGCCATCGCCCTTGAGGATGAAGCTGTTCAGCGAATTGAAGGTCTGGAACGACTGATTGTAGGCACGCGATGACGGCACGGTCGAGAACACGCCACCCTTCGGCGCACCGACATTAACGTAGTCGAAATTCCTGAAATCCGCCGGATACTTCAGGTCGCCGAACGCCGACATGCCATGGGTTTCAGGAGCGGTCTCGACGGCGGATTGAGCTGCTGCCGTCAGCGGCGTCCATGCCGCAGCCACAGCGCTGCCGCCGAGAACGAGAACACGCCGCCGCGAAAGGCCGGTCAAGAACGCCTGCCGATCTTGTCGGCCTTGTCCTTGTCGAACCACCAGAGCGACGGCAGACCGGACCGGCCGTATTTCGGCAGCGGTGCGTGGCTGAAGCGATCCCAGCGCGCGTACCGCATGAACCCATAAGTGAACTGCGGCACCACGTAGTAATGCCAAAGCAGCACGCGGTCGAGCGCCTTGGTCGCGGCGACCAGCGTTTCGCGATCCGCGGCATAGATGATCTTGTCGATCAGCTTGTCCACCACCGGGTTCTTGATGCCGACGGTGTTGCGCGAGCCTGGCGCATCGGCAGCCGACGAGCCCCAGAAATCACGCTGCTCGTTACCGGGCGACAGCGACTGCCCCCAGACATCGGAGATAATGTCGTAGTCGAAATTGCGCACCCGGTTCTGGTACTGCGCATCGTCGACGGTGCGGACGGTGACCGTGATTCCGAGCCGCTCCAGCGACGGCTTGTAGAACAGCACGATGCGCTCGAACGACGGATTGTCGAGCAGGAATTCTACCGTGACCGGCGTGCCGTCCTTTTTGACCAGCTTGCCGTCGCGCACCTCGTAACCTGCCTCCTTCAGCAAGCGCGTCGCGTTGCGAAGATTGTCGCGCACCTTCGCGGGATCGCCGCCGACGGGATTCTCGTAGGGCTTGGCGATCACTTCCGGCGGAATGTCGCCATAGACCTCCTTGAGGATCTCGAACTCCTTCTGCACGGGAACGCCTGAACTGGCCAGTTCGGTACCTTCGAAGTAGCTGTTGATGCGCTTGTACTTGCCGTAGAACAGCTGCTTGTTCATCTCCTCGAAATCAAACGCATAGTTGAAGGCGCGGCGCACCCGCTTGTCGGCGAACAACTCGCGGCGAATGTTGAAGGCAAAGCCCTGCATGCGTCCGGAGTCGTTGATCGGAAACTCCTCGAGCACCACGCGCTTTTCCTTCACCGCCGGAAAATCATAGGCGGTCGCCCAGCTCTTGGCCGAGGATTCGACAGTCCAGTCCGCCTGGTCGGCCTTGAAGGCTTCAAGCGACACGGTGGCATCACGGAAGAACTCGTAGCGCATCTCATCGAAGTTCTGCTGGCCGACGCGCACTGGGGTGTTAACGCCCCAGTAGGTTTTCACCCGCTCCATGGTCACGGAGCGGCCGGCGACGAAATCCTTGATCGTGTATGGGCCCGAACCGAGCGGCTTCTCCAGCGTGGTGGCGCCGACGTCGCGCTTGCGGCCCTGGCTGTCGGTGCCCTCCCACCAGTGCTTCGGCAGAACCACCAGTTCACCGACGATGCTGGGCAGTTCGCGATTGCCGGGCGCATCGAACGTGAACTTGATCTCGTGCGAACCGACCTTCTCCGCCTTGACCACGTGCTTGTAGTACGCCGAATAGAACGGGCTGTGCTTCTTCAGCGCTTCCAGCGAGAACAGCACGTCCTCCGGGGTGACCGGCTTGCCGTCATGCCAGCGCGCTTCCTTACGCAACCGATACGTCACCCACGAATGATCATCGGGATGCATCATAGCCTCGGCCAGCAATCCATACTTGGTGCTGGCTTCGTCCAGCGACTGCGTGGTCAGCGATTCGTACATCAACATCACAGACGGCGCGATCGTGCCTTTGACGCCCGCCACCACGAAGTTGAAATTGTCGAAGGTGCCGATCGAAATCTGCCGCGCGATGCCGCCTTTCGGCGCATCCGGATTGACGTAGTCGAAACGCTTGAAATCGGCGGGATACTTGATGTCGCCGAACAGCGACAGGGCATGTTTCCATTCCGGCGCGGCCTGGGCTTGGGTTTGGGCCAGAGCGGGAGCGACGGCATCCAGCCCTGCCGCCTTCAGCATCGGAACCGCTGCAACAAAAGCACTGCTCTGGAGGAGGCTGCGTCGGGAAATACTCAAGCTGAATGTTCCTGTTGCTGGTCGAAAAACGGGTGTCGAGGCAACGTCTTGGCCGATTATGTCGGTTTTTGGATGCGATTCCAGCCCGTTGCGCCGCGTTCTTTGCGGCGAAATGTCCGGATCGAAAACAACAGCAATTGCAACGCAAAACGGCCAGGCGAACCTGGCCGTTTCTCGGATTAAATTTCGGTCACCAGTTCCGAAATCGACGTTCGCTTCATTTTGCAGCACATTCCAAGCGAACGATGGTTTCGAAGAACACTGGCAAGCTCACTTGCTTGCGGTCGGCAGCGGCACCGGAGTGTCAGCCAGCGTGCGCAGGTAGGCGATCAGGTCCGCCCGCTCGCTGTCCTTGCTGATGCCGGCGAAGCCCATCGCGGTGCCGGGAACGGTCTTCTTGGGGTTGGCAATGAACTTGTTGAGGTCGTCATAGGTCCACTTGCCGCCCTTGGCCTTCATGGCCGCCGAGAAGTTGAATCCGCCACGGCCGTGGCCAACTTCGTCATCGACGATGCCGTAGAGATTCGGGCCGACCTTGTTCGGACCGTTCTTTTCAAAGGTGTGACAGGCCGCGCACTTCTTGGCGGCGGCAGTGCCCTTTTCGACGGATGCGGTCTGGAGCAGCTTTTCGATCGGCTCGCTCGGTGCCGCGGCGGCAGCCGGACCGGCGCCTTCAGCTTCCTTGACGGCGATTTCAAAACCCGGCTTTTCCGGCGCCTTCGGCGAGAAAATCGCGTTGGCAGCCATATTCATGGAAAGCAGAACGAGGCAGGTGCCAAGCACTGCGCCCATGATCTTGTTGAGTTCGAAGGAGTCCATTTGCGATCAGGCCCTAGCCGGAAAGTCGATGCGTTTGGCCGCAAGAAACGGCCATGAATTGCTACCGGGAACAGGCGTGCAGCGCAATACAGGTAGCGGGATCGAGATAACGGTTTGCCTGCCTTCTGGCAACCCGTATAAACGCGCGACCCCTTGAAAACACCCGTCATTTCCTCATCAATTTGGCTGTCCGAGCCCGTCGCCCCCATGACAGAAACCCGCGCTTTGGTGCTGATTCCCGCCCGCATGGCCGCAACCCGGCTGCCGGGAAAGCCGCTGCTCGACATCGGCGGCCTGCCGATGATCGTCCATGTGCTGAGACGGGCGGAGGCTGCGCGAATCGGACGGGTGATCGTCGCAACCGACGCGCCGGAAATTGCGGAGGCCGTCACAGCGCATGGCGGCGAAGCCGTCATGACCCGGGCGGATCATCCGTCGGGGTCCGACCGGATTTTCGAGGCGCTTCAGACCGTCGATGGGGCCGGCCGGATCGACACCGTCATCAATGTCCAGGGCGACCTGCCGACCATCGCGCCTGAGGATATCCGCGCGGTGCTGGCGCCGCTTGCCGACGCCAGTGTCGAGATCGCCACGCTGGCCGCGGTGATTGCCAGGGATGAGGAACATACCAATCCGAACGTGGTGAAAGTCGTCGGCTCTCCCGTCAACCCCACGCGGCTGAAGGCGCTGTATTTCACACGGGCGACCGCTCCCTATGGCGAGGGTCCGCGCTATCACCACATCGGGCTTTATGCCTATCGCCGGAGCGCGCTGGCGCGGTTTGTCGCCCTGCCGCCCTCGCCTCTGGAGACCCGCGAAAAACTCGAACAGTTGCGGGCGCTCGAGGCCGGCATGCGGATCGACGTCACGGTGGTTGACACGGTGCCGCTGGGCGTCGATACGCCTCACGATCTTGAGACTGCGCGCCAGATGTTGGGAAGATCGTGATGACGAAATCGATGAAAATCGCCTTTCAGGGCGAACCCGGTGCCAACTCGCACATCGCGATTCAGGAAGCCTTTCCAGACGCCACGCCATTGCCCTGCGCGACCTTCGAGGACGCGCTGGCGGCGATCTCGTCGGGCGAAGCCAGTCTCGGCATGATCCCGATCGAGAATTCGGTGGCCGGCCGCGTCGCCGACATTCATCACCTGCTGCCACAGTCCGGGCTTTTCATCGTCGGCGAATGGTTTCTGCCGATCCGGCATCAGTTGATGGCGCCGCGCGGCGCGAAGCTCGACGGCATCAGGACGGTCGAGAGCCACGTCCACGCCATCGGCCAATGCCGCCGCATCATCCGCAAGCTCGGCATCAAGCCGGTCATTGCAGGCGACACCGCAGGCTCGGCGCGCATCGTCTCCGAACACGGCGACAAGAGCCGCGCTGCGATTGCCTCGCGTCTCGCCGCCGACATCTACGGCCTCGATATCCTTGCCGAAGACATCGAGGACGAGGACCACAACACCACGCGTTTCGTGATCCTGGCGCGCGAGCAGCTCTGGGCCGCGCAGGGCTCCGGCCCGCTGGTGACCACTTTTGTTTTCCGTGTGCGCAACCTCCCGGCCGCGCTCTACAAGGCAATGGGCGGCTTCGCCACCAACGGCGTCAACATGACCAAGCTGGAAAGCTACATGGTGGAAGGCAATTTCTTCGCCACGCAGTTCTATGCCGATGTCGACGGCCATCCCGAAGACAGAAACCTCGCCTATGCGCTGGAAGAACTGAAGTTCTTCTCGAAGGAACTCCGGATCGTCGGCGTCTATCCGGCCCATCCGTTCCGCGTCGCGTTCACGGAAAAGGGTGCGGAATAGAAAACCGTCATTGCGAGCGAAGCGAAGCAATCCAGAGGCAACAAAGCAAAGGCTGGATTGCTTCGTCGCTTCGCTCCTCGCAATGACGCCGATAAATGATCGGATTAAGCCGCCGCCTGCTTGTCTATACCGAACACATCGGCCAGCAGGCTGTACGAGCGCTTGCGCGCGTCGTGATCGT
>JAGVII010000517.1 GCA_020056155.1 Afipia sp. | reverse complement strand
GTGCCGTAGTCGTAGTTGATTTCCTCGCCCGGCTCGATGGTCTTGATGGCGCGGATCACGACCTTGCGCTTGCGCGAATTGACGTCGGACTCGGCGTTCGGACGGCAGGCGTGATTGATGTAGCGGGCGATGTTCTTGCGCACCGAGCCATCGATGGTCCAGCGATTGTTGATTTCGAACAGATACTTGTTGTCGATGTCGTCGTGCTTCTTGTTCTTCGAATCAAGCATCGGCCCGAAATAGCGGATGATCTTGCTGCCCTTCTTGATCTTCTGGGTGGCGAAGAGACCGAGCCCGGTCTTGGACCGGCCGATGCGATAGGGCTTGCTGGACGAGATTTCGGGCATGGCTCACTAACGACTGAACGAGGACACGGGAGGCTTTCTGCACTGCTTCTAATGCGATTCCGCGCCTGATGACACGTTTTTCGCGCACGCGGCATGAACGATCCACACATCAGCCGCGGCCAACGACCGTTGTGTGACAGCACAGCCTTGCAAAACAGGTTCCAGAGCGTGCCGGGTGGCTACGCGGGCCGATGGTCCATCAGCATCGCGGCCAATAGCGCCTCTTCGGTGGTGCCCGGCGGCAGACCTTCCATGATCGGCGTCAACCGGCCGTCCAGATAGAGCATCGCAAAGCCATGCACCATCGACCAGATCCGGGCGATGTCGGCCGCCTGCTCCAGCGTCAGACGGTCGGGCACGACATCTTCGTGACGGCGGGCAGCAACGAGCTCGGCGAGTTTGCGGAAGGCGGCGTCGGAGGCTTCTTGCAGCGCGGGCCTGTCCTGATCGAGCCGCTCGCCGCGGAACATCAACTGGAACATGCACGGATTTTCACGCGCGAAGGCGACGTAGGCGCTGGCCTTGCGGGCCGCAGCGACATCCGGCGCGGTTTCGCTGCATGCCGCCGCGCCAAGCTTCTCCGAGAACGTCTTGAAACCGATCGCTGCCAGTTCGCTGAGCAGGCCGGTGACATCGCCGAAATGATGCGACGGCGCGGCATGGGAGACACCCGCCTCGCGCGCCACCGCCCGCAGCGTCAGCCCGTTGATTCCGTCACGTTCCGCCACCCGCTTTGCCGCCTTGAGCAGGGCCTCGTGCAAATCGCCGTGATGATAGGGCTGGTCGCGATCAGAGTTGTGGACGGATTTGACCGCAGACGGAGAGATTTTTTTCGCGGACGCGGGTTTAAGCAGCGGCTTTTTGCCAACTGCTGCGGCCTTGGGGGATTTCTCCCGCTTTGCTGCGTTCCGAGCACCCATGGCTGCAATTTAGGTATGCATTTTGACGCTGTCAAGATTTTCCTTGACGCGCCGGCCGGAGGCGGCTAAATGCATCTTTACAACGTCAAGATATTTCCAGGCAGGCAGCCATGGCGCTCTTTTTGATCCTTGCCCCGTTCGCCACTTTCGCCACCCTGATGATGTTGACCACGGTCAAGATCAGCCTCGCGGCAAGCGCGGTGGTGGCGTTCGGCCTGGTTGCCCGAGATATGGCCGCCGGCCGTTCGATCAAGATGCTGACCACCGGCGCGCTTTTTCTTTTTGCATCGCTGGCCGGATACCACCTGATCGCCGCGACCGAGATGAGCCCGACGTCTGTCCGCCTCGCCGTCGACGGCGGCGTGCTGGCCATAGCGCTGGTTTCGATCGCGATGCGCCTGCCCTTCACGCTGCAATATGCGCGGGAGATGGTCGATGCCGAAACCGCCGAGCTGCCGCACTTCCTGCGCACCAACTACGTCCTGACCTGGGTCTGGAGCGCAGCCTTTGTTCTGATGCTCGTCGCCGACATGGTGGCGATCTATCTGCCCAGCACGCCGCTGTGGGTTTGCGCCGCCATCGCATTCGCCGCCCGCAACGTCGCCTCCTACTTCACGCAATGGTACCCGAAGCACGTTCTCGCCGGGATCGCGACCAGCGCCAATACGGCTGCTGCCTGATCCCGACCACAGCGCATTCACGACGACAGCCTCAAGGAGCCTTCAATGGCCCGCACTGCCCTCAAGATCCTTCTCGGTTTCCTCTCGACCGCCGTCTTTTTCGCGGCCTTTGTTGTCGTCGGTGACGTCCTGCTGGCGGCGATCGCCGCCACCGCCGTCGTTGTCGTCCAGTTCGTGTTCGGACGAACCACCAGCGCAAAACCCAGCGCCTCGATGTGGGCGAGCCTTGCGATTGTGCTGATCCTCACCGGTGTTTCGCTGAAGGGCGACGACGTGACCGCTTCGCTGGCGTCACAGACGGACGTCACGGGCTCGGTCGCCAACTGTGCCTGCACG
>JAGVII010000853.1 GCA_020056155.1 Afipia sp. | reverse complement strand
CAGTCGGCAGTCAATAGCTCGCGGGACGGCTCTCGTCCGCTTTTGCCTTAACGGCTCAAGGTGGGGGCCGATCCCACGGATATACGCAATATCCAGCAACCGCGGGATACGCTCTTAGGCTAGGGCGAAACGGCGTGGTCGAGAAGGTCTGTAAAAACCTTCGCGATCTCCGCGCCGCTTTTCGGTCCGTCCTTATCGAACCACCGTGCCATCCAGTTGACCGCACCCATGAAGAAAAACACGGTCAATTTTGGATCGACCTGCCGTATGCTGCCGTCGGCCATGCCCTTCTCGATAATCGCCTGCATCTGATGCTGCGCCTTGTCACGGCGCGCGGCGACGATCTTGCGGTTGGCGGGATCGAGCGCCTGGAATTCGACGAGTACGGCGCAATCGCCGATCTCGCTGTTGTGCGACTCGATGAATTCCTTCGCAAACGAAAGCAGAATTTCACGGCCGTTCCTGCCGGTCTTGTACGCGTGCTCGAACGCGCGATCGCCGAGATCCTGCGACAGCATATGGCACTCGAACAGGATTTCCTGCTTGTTCTTGATGTAATAATAGAGCGCGGGCTTGGTCACGCCAAGCGTCTTGGCGACATCGTCGAGCGACGTCGCATGATATCCTTGCGAGCTGAATGCGCGCGCCGCCTCTTTCAGCAAGGCGGTTCGCTTCAGATTGAATTGCTGGTCGCGGGTCTGAACGGTGTCGTTCCACGCGGCAAGCTGACGGTCACGGCCAGACACCACCACTCCTAGAATTTCATTGCGAGAACAGCAGCGCTGATCCCGGCACAATTGAGCTGATTCGGTCAGCTTTTATCAACGCGAATACCCATCGCAAGTCAAAGATTGCGGGCGATGATGAGTTTCTGGATGTTGCTGGTGCCCTCGTAGATCTTGCAGACGCGGACATCGCGGCAGTAACGCTCCACCGGGAAATCCCGCAGATAACCGTATCCGCCATGAATCTGCAGCGCCTCGGAGCACACTTTCTCGGCCATTTCGCTGGCGAACAGCTTCGCGATGGCAGCCTCCTTCATGCAGGGCAGGCCGGCCTCGAGCAGGCGCGCGGCATGAATATAGTATTGTCGGGCGATATCGACCTGCGCCGCCATGTCGGCGAGAGCGAAGCTGACGCCCTGCAGCTCCATGATCGGTTTGCCTGCGACCTCACGTTCGCGCGCATAATGTATGGCTGCTTCGAGAGCCGCCTGCGCGATTCCGACCGCCTGCGCAGCGATGGCGATGCGGCCGTCGGAAAGACCTGACATCATGATGCCGTAGCCGCAATCGAGCGTGCCGAGGATGTTTTCCTTGGGAACGCGGAGGTCGTCGAGCTGGATCTGGGCGGTATGCGCGGTCCGCTGCCCGAGTTTTTCCTCAATGCGACTGACTATGTAGCCTTTTGCAGGCGGCTCGACCAGGAAGGTGGTGAAGCCGCGCTTGCCTGCACCCGGATCGGTGCGCGCGACGATGATCGCCACGCCGGCCTCGCTGCCGTTGGAGATGAACTGCTTGGTCCCGTTGATCACGAAATCATCGCCGTCGCGGCGCGCCGAGGTTCGAAGTGCCGATGTTTCGGAACCAGCCTGCGGCTCGGTAATCAGGAAGGCGCCGATCTTGTCGCCGGAGGCAAGCGCAGGAAGCAGTCGCTGCTTTTGCTCGGCAGTGCCGTTTTTCGCAATGACATGAGCTGCGCCGAGATTGTGAACGTGGACGATCGTTCCGACCCCGCCGTCGGCGGCGGAAAGTTCCTCGATGGCGAGACAATAGGCGAGAAAGCCAGATGCCGAGCCGCCGTATTCCTCGGAGACGGTCATGCCCATGAAACCCTGGGCGCCGAGAACTCTCAGCTCCTCGGTCGGCCACGCCGAGGTGCTATCACGCTCGGCTGCAGTTGGGGCAAGGACATCCCGTCCAAGTTGGCGCGCCGTGTTGCGAACCATGCGCTGCTGTTCTGACAAAAACGGCTCCGAACCTGTATCGCTGAAATGCTTGTTCATGGTCGCATCCCATCCGCAATTAAGGCCGCAGAGTTGCGGCATGCAATTTACGAGAGGATACATTAATTTACCCGTGGGTCAAATTTCGGTCATGCGCGCGCCGGTTTTCAAATGCCTTCAACTCGTTAGTCGACCCTGAAGAACCGGGATTTCAGGCTGACATGAGCCGCAGTCCGAGGCTGGGCCGAGCTAGGATTTTGAACAGCAGAAGGCTCAGCCGGTTGATGAGGCGGCGGAAGTTTTATCCGACGGCAGCAAGGACGGAATTGGTGGCGTTACCGTCGCGATACCAAAGGTAATTGCGGCCCATTCGGGGTTCGGATTTGAGATGGCCGATCACCGGCTCGACGACGGAACGAACGCCGGCTGTGCATCTCGCGCTTGATCTGTGGCGTTACCCGCCGCTTCTAGCCTGACGTAAACACCCTGAACTTGTAATCCGGCGGGGCGTTGTGGCCCGATAACCCTTGTCGAGGAGAATGCGCGCGATGGTGTTGCCGATCAGCGCCTCTATCTCGGGGATGACGGTTGCGAGCGCGTGGCCGTCATAGCGGTTGCCGGGCAGCGCCTTCGCATGGATCACGAACTGACAGCCATCGGGTGGCATCGTTGCCTTTGCAATGTCGATCTGGCGGGCGCGCGAGGCAAAGACGGCCGCAACCTTTGGTTCGGCGCGTTGGGCGGCGGCCTCAGAACTGCGGGCCGCGCAGCTCATGGACCAGGATGGCGTCGTGCTCGGCGGTTCGGCCGCCATTACCTTCGCCATAATGGACCAGAGCACGTCCTGTGTTTCGCGCCGACCGGAGCGGCAGGGGCGTCGGCCTTGTCATTCCGACCCTGCTGACCTGGCCGGGCAGTTTGTCTTGTTCACGATATCAAAGGAGAGAAATCAAAGGAGAGAACTGGAATCTAACCTGAGGTTGCCGCGCCCGGCATGGACAACGCATACCGCAGCGCACGATAAGCCACTTTGCGGCCGGTCGACGGTGCGTTAATCAATTGAGCAGGCCAGATGTCGATCCGACCAATCAAAACCCACCACACGTTCGAGGTGATCTCGGATCAGATCCGCGACGAGGCCCGCTCGGGCGTCCTGGGAATGGGCGACCGCCTGCCCAACGAGCGGGACATGGCAAAGGCTCTTGCCGTAAGCCGACACGCCCTTCGGCGAAGCGCTGCGCGGCTTGGAATCTCTGGGCGTTAGTCGCTTGTGTCGGCGCAAGCTTATCCGTCAAAGCCGATCACGTGGCTGATACCGTTCCCGGCGGGCGGGCCGACCGATGTGCTCGCTCGTGCCGTCGCACCCAAGCTCAGCGAGGCTCTCGACGTTACCGTAATTGTGGAGAATCCACCAGGCGCCGGCGGTGGCACCGCAATGGTTTCGCTCGCGAAGGCGAAGCCCGATGGCTAACCGTTCGTAGCCCGGCCCCCAGCATGCAGGGGTCCAGGCGGCACGCCAAATAGCCGCGTTCTTGCCGCAGGCCGGCGGCTCGATCCAAAAGACGTTGGCAGACAACAAGCGTCACATGGCGGATGGGGATAATGATGGATATTGGCATATCCCGTGCATTTCTGCAGAAGGGGGAACCCGTAACTTCTTGACGTCCGGCAAGACGAGCTAGATGATATCCCTAACAATCGTTAGAAATTCGTTGGCGAGGAGTCGACGGTTTGTGCGGCGCGGTATGGTCGGGGTTGCCTGAGCCGAACAGCCGCGATCGGCGTGAGATGGAAGAACTCTGTGGATGAGAGTGGCGTCCGCCCAAACGTGGCGGCTCGTCGTTAGGAATGGAGGTCCGAGTATGAGAGATCGGCATCCCGTCACTGATTGGGCAACAGACTTCGACCACCTTGACCCGCGATGGATTGAAGACCCGTTCCCAATCTGGGACGAGCTGCGCCGATCCTGTCCGGTTGCTCATACGAGTCGGTTCCAGGGTGTGTACTTTCCCACGCGTTACGAAGATATCCGTCAGATTGCGTATGATACCGAGCATTTCTCTTCACGGCGGGTTCAGGTGCGCGAGACGCCGCCCCCCGTGAAATCGCCGGCGCCTCCGATCACGTCTGATCCGCCGCATCATCGCGCCGCACGTATGGTCCTGCTGCCTCAGTTCACGCCCGAAGCCATCAACAAGCTGATCCCGACAACGCGCATGATCTGCAATGACCTCATCGATCGGTTTATCGGCGACGAGACGTGCGACGCAGCGGTGGATTTTGCCCAGCATATTCCGGTGCGTGTGATTGCAGGGATGCTTGGCCTGCCGCCAAGCGATGGGGAAATGTTCCGTGGATGGGTGCATGGGCTCGTTGAGGAAGCCATCCTGGACGATGCCACGATGGTGCGTACCCTGTCGGAAATGACCGCCTACCTGCTGGATCACGTGGAGCAGCGTCGCAGGTCGCCGGCCGATGATCTCATCAGTTATCTGGCCGCCGATCGGATTGATGGTGCGCCTTTGACGGACAACCACATCCTCGGCACCCTCCGCCTTCTGCTCATTGCCGGTATCGATACGACATGGAGCGGGATCGGAGCTTGCCTATGGCATTTGGCCAAAACGCCCGCTGATCGGCGCCGCCTAGTTGCTGAGCCCGCGCTGATGCAGACGGCCATTGAGGAATTCTTGCGGGCCTATTCTCCGGTGACCATGGCGAGGCTCGTCGCCAAGGACACGGTCGTAGGTGGCTGCCCTTACGAGAAGGGGCAAATGGTGCTGCTCTCCTTCCCGGCGGCCAACCGAGATCCCGCGGTTTTCCCGGACGCCGATAAGGTCATTATTGACCGCAAGGCGAACCGCCATGCGGCCTTCGGCCTCGGAATACATCGTTGCGTCGGTTCGAACCTCGCGCGCATGGAACTCACCGTTGCGGTCGAGGAGTTCTTGAAGAGGATTCCTGAGTTTCACCTCGCCGATTCCAAAGCTGTCACGTGGTCCGAAGGTGCGGTCAGGGGACCTCGAAAGCTCCCACTCCTGCTCGGATGACCGGCACGCCAGCCTGGGCGGAGCGTTGGGCTCGTCTTCCGATCGCATATAGGTCTAACAGGATGCCCAGCATGACACCGAAAGCCCTGCGCGGCCCCCCGCGCGAATCTGGGCGGACAGCTTGGATCTGTGGGCGCAAGAGACAGAGGAGGCGGCAACCATGAAAACGGCGTTGTGCAAGAAGTTGGGTATCGAATTCCCGTTATTTGCGTTCAGTCATTGCCGCGATGTCGTGGCAGAGGTGACGAACGCAGGCGGTTTCGGCGTTCTCGGCGCTGTCGGACACACACCAGAGAGCTTGAAAATCGAACTGGACTGGATCGACTCGCGTGTCAAGGGCCGGCCCTACGGTATCGACCTGCTGATTCCGAACAAAATGGAGGACAAGCAGGGTGACCTTGCAGAGGCTGAGCTGCAGTCGCGGATTCCGGACGGACATCGAAAATTCGTGAACAGCCTCCTCGAGCGGCACGGCATCGATACGTCGGATCTTTGGAGCGGCGAGTACGACAAGCGCACGGCCGACAGCATGCGGGAGGCGGGAGCCGCAAAGCTTCTCGACGTGGCGTTCCAACATCCGATCAAGCTCTTCGTCAATGCCCTCGGTGTGCCACCGAAGTCGATCATGGAACGGGCACGGTCGAAGGGCATCCTCGTTGGCGCACTGACCGGAGCCAAAGAGCACGCCATCAAGCACGCCGAGGCGGGGGTCGATATACTTGTCGCTGCCGGCACCGAGGCGGGTGGCCATTGCGGCGAGGTTTCGACGATGGTACTCGTCCCCGAGGTCTTGCAGGCCATCGAGCCTTACGAAAACATCGATGTTTTAGCCGCGGGTGGCATAGCAACAGGCCGGCAGATGGCCGCCTGCATGGCGATGGGCGCAGCGGGCGTCTGGTGTGGGTCGGTTTGGCTGACGACCGTCGAGGCCGAGACGACGCCCACGGTCAAGCAGAAGATGCTGAAGGCGACGTCGCGCAACACCGTCCGTTCCCGGAGCCGCACGGGCAAGCCGACGCGACAGTTGCAGTCGGCCTGGTCGGATGCCTGGGGCGCCAAAGATGCGCCGGAGCCCCTGGCGATGCCGCTTCAGGGACTACTCAGTCGGCCGCCTATGGCCAAGGTCGATAAGCTCGCAGAGAGCGGTCACGACGGCGCAAAGAATCTTGCGGCATACTTCGTAGGCCAGGCGGTCGGCCTGATGAATACGGAGCAGTCGGCACGGTCGGTCGTCGCCGATTTCATGAAGGATTATGCGGAAGCTGTAGAACGGCTTTCGGGCACGTTGCATGAGTAGGTCGAAGGACACCACGCCAATCGTGGAAGTCAACCACCCAGACTTGCAGGCGGCGCGGCTTGTTGCGGAGCGGCGCGTTGGGACCGGTATTGCTTACGTACGCGCGGCTCAAGTGAGATCATCTAATGTCACCGACGGTTGATCCGAAGCATCCCGATTTCATCGCCGACCAGCACGCGGCCTACCGGAGGCTCCGCGCGAATGCCCCCGTCTGCTGGAGTCATTCGCTCAGAGGCTGGGTTGTCACCCGGCATGACCTCGTCAGCAACATTCTGCTTGATCAGCGCTTTTCGGTGGAGAAGTTCACGCCTTTTGTGGCGACATGTCCGGACAAATGCGAGAAAAGATCGAGATAGTGACGGGCGTGCTGGAGAATTGGATGGTTTTTCGCGACCCTCCGCAGCACCAGAGGTTGCGCGGAGCGCTCGCGAAGTATTTTTCGCCCAAGGAGATGGAGCGGTTACGACCGCGCGTGATTCAAATCGTCGATGAGTTGATCGACTCTTTTGCTGCAAATGGCCGTCGAGTTGATTGGGGAGTTTGCCGTACCATTGCCGACGAGGGTCATTGGCGGAGTTGTTCGGAGCCGGGGAGCACCGTATCGCCAAATTGAAGCAGTGAGGGGCAGGCAACGGCGGAGCGATTTTCGTCAACCGTGCCGAACAAGGTGCCCCTATTGTGCCCCAACTTTGCTGGGGCACAGCTCCAGGGATTCGATTGCTAAGTCTTTGAACAGAAAGGCCGGATGGTGGACGCACAGGGGATCGAACCTTGGACCTCTCCCGTGTGAAGAGCCGCCGCATCATCGGGACGGCTTCTGGTAACGCTCTTGGAAAGATCAGGCGGCAAGTTTGGTGCGGATCTTGTCGCGTGATTACCGGCGCCATCAGATGAATGAATTCGATCAAAATTGCAGGATGATCCCTTACGCGCGTTTTCCTATCGGCACCACGTTTCCATCGCTCCGCGGCACCAGGGACACGACTGCCGCTCTTGCGAGGTCTTCCAAGGCGGTCGCAATGTATTTCGCGTAGTGCCGCTCGATCATTTTGACTGAGGTGTTGTGCAGTTTGGCGACCTGTTGGATGGGCAAGCCCTTTCGGAGACCGCGCACGATGCTCGAGTGCCGCAAAGCATAGGGAATCACCTCCGGCATACCGGCGCGCTGGCGAATGGCCTTCCAGGGACGTGCAAGTTCGCCTCTTTTCCACGGACCGCGTTCAGACTTCTTCCACGCGATACCGCTCGGCTCCTGTTCATGGATCCATCGCTCGAAAAGAGGTGCATCGCTTGGCCGCCCAGCGATTGCGGGCAAGAGCACCTCAATCACATCGTCGCCCACTGGGACCGGGTCTGAGCCACTATTGCCGCCGCGCCCCTTGTAGGAGCCCGGCACCATCAGACGTCGTGCAGAAACCTGTACGTCACCCACGCGCATTCGCCTCACCTGGGCATACCGCGCGCCGGTCGCGGCCAGACACACGACGATCCGGTATAGATCGCCATCAAATCCTTGCTCCTGATCGACTTCACACGCAGCTTGAAGGATGGCGCCAACCTCTTCATCCGTGAGAATCTGGTTATCTCGAGCAACCGACACATGATCATCATCATCGACCCGCTCGGCTTTGAAGCCGGCCTTCACAATGGCGAGGAACGTCGGATTTAGTTTCTTCCGATCTGCGGAAAGCCGGGGCCACGCGGCATTTAGTGCGGCCTTGAGGTCATTCACGAACCGCTGCTTGGTCGTGACCTTTAAGTCCTTCGGCAAACCCTCACGCCACGTTATCAAGTCGTCTTCTTTCAGGGCATGCAGTTGCACTGATGCGAGAGGAGCAGCTCCCGCAGCTTCCTGATTGCCGCGCTTTTCTTGACCGAGAACGTAGCGCCGCAGCTTGGTACCGGCGTCGGATCGGACGTCGCGACCTGTTCGGCGTCTTTCTCGAGCGTCGCGTTCCTTGATGTAGGATTCAACGGCCGATCGCACGGTAGGAGCCGGGCCCGCCGCCTGCGACGCGGCCTCTGTTCTGGCTCGAGCTACGGCCTCCCGAGCCGTTCTCACGGCCTGTTCGAAGGTCAGAATCCCTTCGGCGCGCTTGTCATTGATGTCGTTTGTGATGCCGACTTGCGCCTGCTTGTAGTTACCGCCTTCGTGGTGATTACGCCAGCGAACAAGCCAAACGCCGCCCCGTTTTCCTTTACGATAGCCCAGATGCGCTTCCGCATCGAGGCGGCGCCAATGTACGCCAAGCTCGAGCCTAGAGCGCGCTTTAGCCGTCGTGATCTGAGCCTCGGTGAGTGTCTTTGACATAGCGTTCGCCGATTTTACGTCGAATATCCGTTGAATATAAACCCATGTACATTGGCGAACAATACTGGACTATGGGCATTCAACCTATTGAAATTATTGAACGTCGGCGGACGGTGGCGAACGGAGAAGGACTCATTATTTGGCCCTCTCAAGGCTGAAACAGGGGTTCGATTCCCCTAGGGAGCGCCAGCCCACTCCGAAGAAATCCGATCTG